>JBCDEN010000287.1:0-5858 GCA_039179715.1 Pseudomonadota bacterium | reverse complement strand
GGCGGTCCATCCAGTACAACGAGTTCACTGTCAACGAGCTCGGCAAGAACGGCATGACCACGGGCCGCGTGAGCGACACCATGGCCGGAGAGCTGCGGGCGATCGGCGAGACCATGACCGGAGAATGGCTTGAGACCGCTGGCGATCAGGGCAAGGCCATTGTCGATGCATTCAAGGCAAAACAATAGTCTACCCGCATGACAACATCTGCCCGGCGGCCTTCGCCGGGCACACTTGCCTATGAAGGGGGACGGCGGTGGCTGTTTTCAAGCTTGTGCGCACCGGTCTTGATGCGCTTTACAAATTCGCCGGCTATCTGGCGGCGGTCTTTCTGATTCTGATCCTCTTCTTCGTGGCCTCGCAAATGGTCGCAAGGTGGGGTGGCGGGATCATCACCGGCGCGCCCGACTTCACGGGTTACTGTATGGCGGCGGCATCCTTCCTGGCCTTGCCTTACGCACTGAACAGCGGCAGCCACATTCGCGTCAGCCTGTTGCTGACCGCGCTCGGGCGTTACCGCAAATTCGGTGAGATCTGGTGCTGGGCAATCGCCAGTTATCTGACCTATCTGTTTGCGCGCTATGCCATCAAGTTCACCTACGAAAGCTACCGCTTCAACGAAATCAGCCAGGGGCATGATGCCTGGCCGATCTGGATACCGCAGATGTCCATGGCCATCGGAACGGTGCTGCTTGCGGTCTGTGCATTCGACAATCTTGTGACAACGCTGTTCACGGGCCGGGACAATATCCATGCCACCGGCACGAAGGCTCAGGAGGAATAAGACATGGAAGAGATCTACCTCGTTCTCATTTTCCTGTTCGTCCTGTTCCTGCTTCTGGGGACCGGCGTCTGGGTCGGGCTTGCCCTGTTCGGCGTTGCCTATCTCGGGCTTGAGATGTTCACCTCGCGCCCGGCCGGCGACGCGATGCTGACGCGCATCTGGACCGGCTCGTCCAGCTGGACCCTGACGGCTCTGCCTCTCTTCATCTGGATGGGCGAGATCCTGTTCCGAAGTCGATTGTCGCAGGACATGTTCCGCGGCCTCAGTCCGTGGATGCAACGCCTCCCGGGCGGTCTTGTCCACGTCAACATCGTTGGCTGCACGATCTTTGCGGCTGTGTCCGGATCATCCGCTGCGACGTTGACCACGGTCGGGAAGATGTCGATCCCCGAACTCAGGCAACGCGGTTATCCCGAATACATGACGATCGGCACGCTGACCGGCGCGGCAACGCTTGGCCTGATGATCCCGCCATCGCTGACGCTGATTGTTTATGGCGTCGCCGTCGAACAGTCGATTTCCAAGCTGTTCATGGCGGGTATTCTGCCGGGCATCGTGCTTGCAGGCATGTTCATGGCCTATGTTGCAGGCTGGTCGTTTCTGCGGCCAGGCGAAGTGCCGAAAATTGCCAATCGCATGAGCTTTTCCGAAAAGCTGCGCGAAAGCCGGTTCCTGATCCCGATCATCCTGCTTATCCTTGTCGTCATCGGGTCCATGTATGGCGGCTGGGCAACGGCAACCGAAGCGGCTTCCATCGGCGTCATCGGGGCGTTCATGCTGGCGGCGGCGCAAGGGTCGCTCAACAGGAAGACCTTTATCGACAGCCTGCTCGGGGCCACCAAGACATCGGCGATGATCGCACTGATCCTGATGGGAGCCACGGCCCTGACGCTCGCAATGGGCTTTACCGGACTGCCGCGGGCCCTCGCGGAATTCATCGAGAGCCTGCAACTCTCGCAGTTCTCGCTGCTGATGGCGCTGATGCTGTTCTACATCCTGCTCGGCATGTTTCTCGACGGGATTTCATCCGTCGTGCTGACGATGGCGATCGTTCAGGAAATGGTCATTGGGGCAGGAATTGACCTGATCTGGTTCGGGATCTTCATCGTGATCGTGGTCGAGATGGCCCAGATCACGCCCCCGATCGGCTTCAACCTATTCGTCATGCAGGGGATCACCAATCACGAAATGGGCTACATCGCCAAGACCGCAATCCCGCTGTTCCTGATCATGGTGCTCATGGTCTTCGTGATGATATTCCTTCCCGAGCTGGCCACCTTCCTGCCGGATAATATGCGCGGCCCCCGGGGATGACACTTGCCGGAGACGGTCAGGCACTGTCTCCGGCGCAAACAGGAATACCTTTCATGAGGATGTCGTCATGGCAAACGTGAAGATCATCGCCGCGGTCGATCTGCACCACAAGGAAGCCGATGCCTGCGTTGTCCAGGAAGCCATCATGCTGGCACAAAGCCATGAGGCCGGTGTCGAACTGGTTTTTGTGATCCCGGATCAGCAGAACACCTACGTCCAGGCTTATATCCCCGATGATATGCGCGACCAGGTGGAAACGGATGCCCGCAAGGATCTGGCAGCTTATGCGGAGGGCTTTGACTGGAAAGCTGTTCCATACATGACGGAAGTCCTTCGCGGTGTTGTTTACGAGAAACTGATCGAGCATGCTGACAAGATCTCCGCCCGCTTCATCGTCATCGGCGCGAACCGTCCGAGCGTGAAGGACCTCTTCATCGGACCGAATGCGGCCCGTGTTTCGCGCTTTGCGTCTTGCTGCGTTCTGGTTGTGCGCCCCGAATAGCCGGACGGCCGCAGGCATCATCAAGCCCCACCGGGAGACATGCGTGAGCGACCACAAGATTCAAACCGTTAGGGTGCACCGGATCAGCATTCCCGCAAAAGCCGTCCACTCGCATGGCAGCGGTGACGTTGCCGGGATCAATGTCGCGATCCTGGAAATCACCACCGACACCGGCCTCACCGGCTGGGGTGAGGCTTCGCCTTGGCCCGTTTTCACCGGCACGGCCGAAGGCTGTGCCGCAGCTCTTCATGTGCACCTGCGCCCCCACCTGATCGGCCAGGATCCGGTGCAGGTCGAAAAGCACATGACGATGGCGGACAAGGTGGTCGTCGGTCATCCGGAAGCCAAGGCGGCGCTTGAAATGGCGCTGCTGGACATCACCGGCCAGATCTCCGGGCTCTCCGTCTGTGAACTCGTCGGCGGCAGGATGCGCGACGACATGGGGATGAGTTTTTCCATCGCGAACCCGGACTTTGACAAGGATCTGGAAGATGTCGCGGCCATGTGGGAAGACGGGGTCAGGATCTTCAAGTTCAAGACGGGGTTTTCGGATCATCGCTTCGATCTCATGCGTCTGGAAAAGATGCGGCAGATCTACGGCGAGGAGGCCGATATCCGCATCGACTACAATCAGGGCCTGCCTGCCTATGATGCCGTGCGCCGGGTGCGGGACCTGGAAGCCTTCCGGCCAACCTTCGTGGAACAGCCGGTCAAGATGCACGAGCGCGAGGTCATGGCGCATATCACGCAGGTGATCGACGCGCCGATCATGGCCGATGAAAGCGTCTTCGACCCGAAGGGCGCTCTCTATGCAGCCCAGATCCGCTTGGCCGACATCTTCTCGCTTAAGATCATGAAGTCGGGCGGCATTCGCCGCGCGCTCGAGGTTGCCGCGATTGCGCGCGCGGCCGGGATCGAGATCTATGGTGGCTGCATGTTCGAGACCGGCCTTGCGCACGCCGCCGGAGCGCACCTGATGGCGGCCGTGCCGGACCTGATCCTTCAGTGCGAATTCTACATGGCAACCTATTATGCCGAAGACGATATCCTGACGGAGCCGTTCCCGGTCAGGAAAGGGCGCGTTCATGTTCCCGAAGGCAAGGGACTGGGGGTTCAGGTAGACCAGGAGAAGCTCAAGAAATACGCGGTCGCCGATCCACTGCAATGACTTTCGCGCTATGTCGCCGTCCTGCTCGATGCCTCTGCCCAGGTCTGGTAGTCGAGTTCGGCGGCCTCGATCGCCTTTCCGTTCACGAGCCGCCTGAGAAAGGCGATGCTGACGGCACGCGACCTGCTGTTGTAGATCGCTGCCCCGTCGGGGTCGCGATCCGTGTCCTGGTCCAGCCCGAGCTTCTCATAAAGGGCCTGCAGCCGGCTTTGCACGCTGCGCAGCGAGATACCGCGCCGCCTTGAAATCGTCCTGTCCGTCAGTCCGAGCGCAATGTCGATCAGGACCTCATATTCGGCGTCGGTGAGACCCTGCAACCGGTCGTCGGCCCGCTGCTGAACGCCGCGCACTGTTCTGTCGATGATGCACTGCTCTTCGACGAAGACGCCCTGAAGCGCCAGTTTCAGCCTGTCTTCGGAGGCGGATTTGAGGATATAGCCGTAGGAAGCGCCCGGCGGCACGATCCGGGAGATGCCCCGGACATATGCCTCGTCTGCATAATTCGACCAGAACAGGATGCGCGTTTCGGGCTCCTGCCGCCAGATGGCGCGTGCCGCCTCAACCCCGGTTCTGTTCGGCATCTGGAGATCCATCACGATCGCATCCGGCCGGTGCTTGGCGGCAAGCGCAATGCCCTCGTCCCCGTTCTGTGCCTCGGTCAGTTCCGTCACATCGGGCAGTTCCCGTTCCACGACCTCGCGCAGGAAGGAGCGGTGCAGGACGTCGTCTTCAACTATCAAGATACGCATTGTTTTGAGTTTGTTCTGACAAGGGGATTGCGGGCGGATCACCGAGCGGAAGCGTGACGCGGACGCGGGTTCCTGACAAGAGGGCACAGCGCTCGATTTCGAATTGTGCCGAAATCAGCGTTGCGCGCGTGCGCATGTTTTCAATGCCGCCGAAATGGTCGTTGTCATCGCCCGTGAGGCCGCAGCCATCATCGGATATTGCAAGGCTCAACAAGCGGTCTGACTGCGAAAGTACGACATGGATCCGGGTTGCGTCGGCATGTTTGATCGCGTTGTTGACCGCCTCCTGCGCGATCCGGAAGAGGGCGATCTGGTGGGTTTCCTGAAGCGCGTTGCCGGCCCCGTCGGTTTCGTCGGAAAAGTCCACCGAGATCGGCCTTGCCTGAGAGGCCACGGCGCGCTCGAGCAGGGCTTCGATCCCCTGTTCGAAGCCGAACAGTTTGAGAACGCTTGGCCGTGCGTCTTCGATGATGCTTCTGAGTTCCTGCAGGCACCCTTCCAGCCGATCGGTGAGCGTGGTCAGTGTTTCGCCCGGTATCTTCGGGGCCTGTCTGAGGCGGCGCAATTCGTGGCTGAGACGGGTCAGATCGGCAAGGGTCTGGTCGTGGAGATCCATGCCGATCCGCTGCCGTTCGAGTTCGAGCGCTTCCGTCAGGCGCAGCGCACCGGCCCGCAGACCTTCCGCATGTGCATGGATCTCGGCCTGCCGGATGGCGGCCTTGCGGGCGCGTTCCCCCTGGTTCAGGGCATGGATATAAGACGACAGCAGATCGGCGACATACTGTGCGATCGTCACGTGGCTGTCTTCATAGATCCCGCGTGCATGGCAGGAATAGGACAGCGCGCCGATCACCTTGCCCTCCACTTGCAGGGGCACGTGCAGGCGGCTGCGCAGGCGCGCGTCGAAGATCGGGTCGCTGAAGGCACCGTCGAAATGGAACCGCTCGTCCAGCTGGGCGTCGGCGGTCAGAATGAAGTCTTCCTCGCCGCGCAGGATGCTGCGGATCGGGCTGACGGAGATCGGAACCGGCTCGGGCGCATCGCCCCAACCCGTATGCAGCCGGGCCTCATACGCGACATGCATGTCGCGTTCGCCGGTGAGAATACAGACGTCGATATGATCGTGGGGCAGAAAATAGCCGACCTCTTCTGACACCTTCTGGATCAGCGACTGAAAATCCAATTGTCCGGCCACTGCCCGTGAGATCAGCAGAAACCGCTGCAGCATGGCCTCGGTGCTACTGGCGTTTGCTCCGGTATGTATTTTTTCTTCGCTCAAGAATACCGGTCTCCGGGGGTTATCTCCTGCGCCATTTCCGCTGTGTCGCCGTTGAAACCTGC
>JBCDEN010000753.1:0-2231 GCA_039179715.1 Pseudomonadota bacterium | reverse complement strand
GCGGGTGCGGCCCGAACAGCTCCGCGAGCGACTTCCTGCCGTCCTGCGTGTCGAAGACATAGTCTTTTTCCACCAGAGCCAGCGGAAGCTCGCGGCGGGCGGCAGAGAGGGCGTCACGTTCCCTGGTGAAGGTCTTTTCCCTTTCAAGCAGCGCCTTGCGGGCAGCCAGCCAGGCTTCGCGGGTGACAAGTTGCGGGCGTGTCATGTCGTTCTCCTTGGCGATAGAGGTCATGCGATGGTGATTTCGGCAAGCCGCTTGAAGCAGCCGTCCCAGCCGCCGCCGACACCACGGCGGGCGTCTTCGGTCCTGATCGCCTCGTGGCGGAGCTTCACTTGTGTTGCCTTGCCGGCCTCGGTGAACGTGATCGCAACCTGGGAGGTGTCGGTCGCCTCGCGCGTGCCGTCGGCGAATTCCTGAACGTGCCGCCAGCTGAACTCGAGCCTGTTCGGCGCCTCGATGGCCAGATACTCGCCCTCGAAATGGATCTGCTTTTCCTGCGTCTTCTCAATGACGAAGCACCACTTGCCGCCAACCTTGAGATCGATGTCGACCGAGACAAGTCCGCCCGATTTCGGCACGAACCAGCTCTGGACCTCCTGCGGCTCCGTGAATGCGCGGAACACACGAGCCGGGGCCGCGCGGAACAGGCCCTCAACGATGACGGGCTCCTGGCCCGGTTCCGATTTGAGAAACTGATTTTCGATCTCCTGAACGCTCATGTGTCGTTCTCCTCCTTGGCAAGATGGCGGGCGAGGGCGTCGAACCGGTCGATCCAGAAGGCTTCGTATTTGCTCAACCAGTCCACCGCTTCCTTGATCGGTGCGCCGCGCAAACGGCAATGGCGGGTGCGGCCCCGTTTTTCGATGTCGACCAGGCCGGCATCGGACAGGACCCTGAGATGTTTGGACACGGCCGTCAGCGACATGTCGAACGGGGCGGCGAGGTCCGACAAGGTCGTCTCGCCATCGGCCAGCCGGGCGACGATGGCGCGCCGCGTGCCGTCGCTCAATGCTGAAAATGTTGCGTCCAACTGGGCCATTTGCTGCACATTCATAAAGTGAACCTTATGGTTGACTATCATCGAAATCCATTATAGTCAACTAAATGGTTGAGTAAAGTCGCCTGCTGGTGAGGAGCTCGACAGGGCCGGGCGGAATGATCCTGACCCGGCATGCACAGGAGCTGAAATCATGGAACTCTATCTGACCGATCTGTCACCCAATTGCCGCCGCGTTCTGGCAGCGATCCATCATCTCGGGCTGGACGGCGAAACCGAAATCCGGAATTTCAATCTCTTTGCGGGAGAGCATCAGACCGAGGAATTCAAGGCCATCAATCCGAATGTGAAGGTGCCGGTTCTTGTCGACGGCGATCTGAGGCTCTGGGAAGCCAACCCGATCATGATCTACCTGTCGGACCGGCAAAACGCGGAGGCCTTCTGTCCGCCGGATACGGCAACACGCATCGAGGTCCTGCGCTGGATGTCCTGGGAAGTTCAGCATTTCAACAGGGCGCTTGGTGATATCGCCTGGGAAACCGTCGCCAAGCAGGTTTTCGGCCTGGGCCCGGTCGATGAGGAGAAAGTTGCTTCGGGACAAGAGAATTTCCGCCGCTTCGCCGCCGTGCTGGAAGATCATCTGAGCGATCGGGACTATATCCTGGGAGACACACCAACCGTTGCGGACTTCGCTGTCGGCAGCCACTCGGCCCTGGCGCTCCATCCGCAGTCACAGGTGCCTTTGCCCGAGTTTCCCAGGGTGCTGGCCTGGATGCAGCGGATGGAAGCAGTACCTGCCTGGGAGAAGACGGCGCCAAAGGCTCCGGCAGCGGCTGCGGAGTAACGTATCCCGGAGACAATCTGACTGGCGGCCGGGACAGCCTTTGCCGCCAGCCGGACATTCGGATTGCGAGCGTCAGATGCCGGCTGGCGACGTTGCCGCCCCAGTGCCAAGGCGCTACGGTAGCTCCTGATGACGAGACCTTACGCGATTGCCTTGAGCTTCGGCTTTGTTGCCGCCTTTCTGATGGGTGCCAATTCCGTGATTGTCAGGTATCTGACGGCCGATCTTCACGGGCTTCAGATCGCGGTCTTCCGTTTGTGGATCGCCTGCTTCGTCATCTTCGCGATGCTGAAACTGTCCGGCAGGCGTCTCAGCCTGTTCCGGCTCGACCGGTATACGCTGCTTGCCAGCGCGGGTTTCACCCTCAACTACATCACCTTTCACATCGG
>JBCDEN010000266.1:0-6080 GCA_039179715.1 Pseudomonadota bacterium | reverse complement strand
GGCTTTCCATGCATGGGAATGTCGAGCTGTCCCAGTTCCGCGCCGAAATACTCCGACAGCGCCTGAAGACCCAGGCACACCCCGAAAATCGGCAGTGCGCGCGCCCGTGCCCGGCCGATCGTTGCGGCGCAATCGAAGTCCTTGGGATTGCCAGGTCCCGGTGACAGGACGACCAGATCGGGATCGACATCGTGGAAGACATGATCGGCCACCGGCGACCGGTAGGTCACCACGTCCGCACCGGTCTGTCTGAAGTAGTTGGCAAGCGTGTGCACGAAACTGTCCTCGTGGTCCACGAGCAGGACTTTCAGACCCTTGCCTGGCTTGGCATCTTCCTTTCGGGCCGTTGCCTTGCCCGCAAGCCCTGCCTCGCGCACGGCAGCCCGCATGGCCTCCGCCTTGAGTTCCGTTTCCGCTTCTTCGTCCTCGGGAACGCTGTCGTATAGAAGCGTTGCACCGGCGCGGATTTGCGCAAGACCGTCCTTGATGCGCACGGTCCGGAGCGTGAGGCCGGTATTCATGTCACCGTTGAACAGAACAGCGCCGATGGCGCCGCCATACCAGGCGCGCGACGACTTCTCGTGGTCTTCGATGAACTGCATGGCCCAGCGCTTGGGAGCACCGGTCACGGTCACGGCCCAGGTGTGGGACAGGAACGCGTCAAGCGCATCCATGTCCGGGCGCAGGATCCCCTCGATATGATCCACCGTGTGAATCAGCCGCGAGTACATTTCAATCTGGCGGCGCCCGATCACCTTCACCGAGCCGGGAACGCACACGCGGCTCTTGTCGTTGCGGTCGACGTCGGAGCACATGGTCAGCTCGGCTTCGTCCTTTGCCGAATTCAGCAATTTGCGGATCTGGGCCTCGTCCTCGATGGCGTTTTTTCCGCGCCGTATGGTTCCCGAAATCGGGCACGTCTCGACGCGTCTGCCACCGGTGACACGCACATACATCTCCGGCGACGCGCCGACGAGATATTCTGCATTGCCCAGATTGAAGAAGAACGAGTAGGGCGAGGGGTTGATCTGGGCAAGACGCCTGGAGACCGCGGAGGGGGGATTGGCGCATGGCTCGTAGAATGTCTGGCCCGGCACGGTTTCAAACAGGTCACCGCGCCTGAAGTAATCCTTGGCTTCCTCCACCAGCTTCGCATATTCGCCCGGTTCGTGATCGCCGCGGCCCGGATCGCGGTTTGCGGGCATATAGGCGTGTTTCTCACCGGTGCGTTCCAGACCCTTGGTGGTTCTGCCGTTCACCACGAAATCGTATTCCAGCACATAGGCGCGCTTGCCGTGGTGGTCGACAATCAGGATTTCATCGGGCAGAAACAGAACCACGTCCCGCTGGTCCTCTGGCCGTTCCAGCTTCAGATCGATCGGCTCGAACTGAAAGGCAACGTCATATCCGAACGCGCCGTACAGCCCCAACTGGTCGTCGTCACAGGCGAAAAGTTCCTTGAGGGCGCGCACGATTGAAAAGGTCGACGGCTGGCGCGACCGCTCCTCTTCGTTGAAGAGCCTGTCGGGCTTCTTCACGGTGAGCGTGATCCGTTCATCGGTGGCGCTGAAGGTTTCGACAACGTCGTGGCTTTTGAGAGCTTCGGCAATGGCCGGGACAATGACCTTGCCGCGTTCGTTCAACGCACGGATATCGACTGTCCTGTCGGCTGCTTCAAGGACCAGGGGCGGGTTGACCAGCGCCATGTCCCAGCGCGTGTAGCGCCCGGGATATTCGTAAGAAGACGCCAGGACCGCGCCCAATTCGCTGTCCAGCCGGTCGATCCAGTCGGACGTGCCGGTTTCGTAGTCGGAAGGGCGTGATGTCCGCAGGATCGTGATCCCGCTTTCCGTTTCAAAGGTCTGGTCTGCCAATACAGGCATGGTCTTTCCGTTCCCGTCTCGTCGGCCCGTTGGAAGCCCGGCGGCCTCAAGATGCACCAAGGCCGCCGTCGGTATCCCGCGGCGGCCTTGGTGCGTAATTATGATCCCTTCAGTGCATGATCGATCGCCGGCCGCCTATGTCGCGCCGCGCCACCACCATGCTGCTTTCAGGATCGTTCTCATGGCTTGACGCATAGCTTATGCGCGCTCCGATGGCAACGGTCTATCGCGATGGCTGCGTCATGTGCCGCTTTTTTGTCCATTTCCCCAATGCAGCTGCCCATATTTTTTCTCTGGCCTTGACCGCAAAACAAAGATGCTGTTTTGCAGTGCGTCAACCATTGTGAATGTATCTTCGGTCCGACGGGCCTTCACAATGTCGGTTCGGGTGCGATGAGGGGCAAATGGAACATTACGATCTGATCGTGATCGGCAGCGGGCCGGCGGGGCGCCGTGCTGCCATTCAGGCGGCGAAATTCGGGCGCGACGTCCTGGTCGTGGAACGGGGCCGCAGGGTCGGCGGTGTGTCGGTACATACCGGCACGATTCCGTCGAAGACCTTGCGCGAGACGGTTCTGAATCTCACCGGATGGCGGGAACGGGGCTTCTACGGAAGTTCCTACCGCGTGAAGCAGGACCTGACCGCAGCCGACCTCCGGGCGCGGCTGCACATCACCCTCAATCACGAGGTCGATGTCCTCGAGCATCAGTTCTCGCGCAACAAGGTCGACACGGTCCGGGGCGAAGCGCGCTTTCTGGACACGCACCTGATCGAGGTCGAGGGCGATGCCGGCGAGATCCTGAAATACGGGGCGGACAAATTCGTCATTGCCGTCGGAACCAAGCCGTTCCGTCCGGACTACGTTCCCTTCGACGGCGAATATGTGCTCGACAGTGACGAAATCCTTGAACTTGGAGAAATCCCGCGATCGATTGCCGTGATTGGCGCAGGGGTTATCGGTGTCGAATATGCGTCGATCTTTTCGGCGCTTGATGTGCATGTCACGCTGGTCGAACCGCGCGACAGCATGCTGGATTTCCTGGACAAGGAACTCGTTGCCGACTTCACCCACCAGCTCCGCGACCGGGGCATCGCGCTCCGGTTCGGCGCCACGGTCGAAAAAATCGAGAAGCACGGGCCGGGAGACTGCGAGATCACACTGGAAGGCGGCCGCTGCGTCCGCACCAATGTCATCCTGTTTGCTGCCGGCAGGATGGGGTCGACCCCGAAACTCCAGCTCGACAAGTGCGGCCTTTCGGTCGACCACCGCGGCAGGCTGAAGGTAGACCCCGAGACGTTCCAGACCGAAGTCGGCCACATCTTTGCAGCCGGTGACGTGATCGGCTTCCCGAGCCTGGCGTCCACATCAATGGAGCAGGGACGTATCGCGGCATGCCGGGCATTGGGGCAAACGGCTTACGACCCGCCGGAGTACTTTCCGTACGGGATCTACGCGGTGCCGGAAATCTCGACCGTCGGCATGACCGAAGAGGAGATCAGGGAACGCGGCATTGCTTACGAATGCGGCGTCGCGCGCTTCCGTGAGACCTCGCGCGGGCACATCATGGGTCTCGACACAGGCATGCTCAAGATGATCTTCTCGCTGAAGACGCGGCGCCTGCTTGGCTGCCATATCGTCGGGGAGGGGGCAACGGAACTGGTGCACATCGGTCAGGCGGTCTTGAACCTGAAGGGGACGCTGGAATACTTCGTCGAGAACACTTTCAACTATCCGACGCTTGCCGAGGCCTACAAGATTGCGGCGCTGGATGCGTGGAACAGGATGCCGTCAATTGACGAATAGTCATGTCGTTAACACTTGAAAAATTTTGCGTTTTTCAAACAGAGGCCAAAAATTTTTAACGTATACGCCGTTAAAGTTGCACGAATACTGATTCGTACATTGTGAAAGTCTCTGATGGCACGCACCCTGCTTTTGAAGAACGCGGACATCCTCGTGACAATGGATGGCGGCCGCCGGGAGATCGAAAATGGTGGCCTGTTCGCCGAAGACGGCCTGATAACGGCTGTGGGTCCGTCGAACGAATTGCCGGAGACCGCCGACAAAGTGATTGATGCATCCGGGCAGATCGTTCTGCCAGGGTTTGTCAACACGCATCATCATCTCAATCAGACACTGACGCGCAATCTGCCGGCCGCCCAGAACAACAATCTGTTTCCCTGGCTGCAAGCCCATTACCGGATCTGGGCGCGCACCAATCCGGACGCGTCGCGCGCGAGCGCACTGATTGGACTGGCAGAGCTTGCGCTGTCCGGATGCACCACCGTCTTTGACCATTCCTACCTGTTTCAGAGCGGCAACAAGGTCGACTATCAGATTGAGGCCGCGCACGATCTCGGCGTCCGTTTTCACGCCAGCAGAGGCTCCATGTCGCTGGGCGAAAGCAAAGGCGGGCTGCCGCCGGATTCGTGCGTTGAAAACGAAGAAGATATTTTGAAAGACAGCGTCCGCGTCATCGACCGGTATCATGACGCGTCGGTCGGGGCGATGACCAGGGTCGTGGTCGCGCCCTGTTCGCCGTTCTCGGTTTCTGAGGATCTGCTGAGGGAAAGCGCCCGGCTCGCACGCGACAAGGGGGTCATGCTGCACACGCATTTGTGCGAGACGCTGGACGAAGAGCGCTACACGCTGGAGCGCTTCGGCAAACGTCCCGTGGAGTGGATGCAAGGTCTGGACTGGACCGGACCGGACGTGTGGTATGCCCACGCCATTCATGTCGACGACGACGAGATCCGGGTGTTTTCTTCGACGGGTTGCGGGGCTGCCCATTGCCCGTGTTCCAACATGCGTCTTGCCTCGGGTATCGCACCGGTGAAGAAATACATGGCGGCTGGCGTCAAGGTCGGTCTTGGGGTTGACGGGTCCGCTAGCAATGACGGGTCCAACATGTTGTCGGAAGTGCGCCAGGCCATGCTTCTGGCGCGTCTGCGGCTCGGATTGACGCCGCCGGACGAACACGAACACGCCTCTCTGCCTGCATCGCATCCACTGCGCGCCGACGAGTGGATGACAGCCAGGCAAGCCCTGGAACTTGCGACACTGGGTGGGGCATCCGTGCTTGGGCGGGACGACATCGGCTCGCTGGAGGCCGGCAAATGCGCCGACTTCTTCACACTCGACCTCAATACGATCGAATTTGCCGGCGGCTTGCATGATCCGGTCGCAGCCGTGGTTTTCTGCAGCCCCAGAGGCGCAAAATCCACTGTCATCAATGGCAGGGTGGTTGTTGACGACGGCCGGATCGTGACCCTCGATATCGACAGGGTCGTCGCGGAGCACAACAGATTGAGCCTGGAACTCGCCGCTGGAGTCTGACCGGGATCAAACGCTAACGGCGCGTCGTGATCCCGATTGCCTTGACGGTCGGGCGGCGAACCCGCTCAGCACAGCCAGCAGTTCTCGGGCAGGGTGGCCGCCGCGACGGTTTCGCCCTTGCCGACCCAGTCCATGATGCCTTTTTCCACGTTCACGACATTGGTGAAACCGGCCTGGCCTGAAAGGTATTCGGACAGGACCTGGCTGCGCCGGCCCGTCCGGCAGATGAAGACAACCTCATCCTGTGGGCCAGAGACAAGTTTTTGCAGCGCTGTTCCGAAATCCGGATTGACGTTGCCGTTGGCGTCGAAAAACGTGACGAGATGGGTGCCGGGAATAACACCGGTTTCTTTCCACTCGTCCGGCCGCCGGATATCGATCACCGTTGCGCCTGCCGCGAGCATTTCCTTCAGCTTGTCATTGCCGATATCGGAATATTTCTTGCCTTTGACGTCCAGAAGCTCGATCTCGAACTTGAGCGTGGCATTGGGCGGTATCACGCCACCTGCGCCTTGCGCTCCATAGGCCAGGTTCGGCGGAATGATCAGTTCGCGCTTGCCGCCGACCTGCATGCCTTCCACGCCTTGTTCCCAGCCCGGTATGACGCGTCTTTCGCCGAGCGTGAACGAGAACGGCGTGCCCCGGTCAACGCTTGAATCGAACTTGGTGCCGTCCATCAGCCAGCCGGTATAATGCACGACGACGGTCTCGCCGACATTGGCCTCTTCTCCGGTGCCCTTTTCGATATCGCGGATTTGCAGTTCGGTTTGCGCCAGCGCTGGTGCGCTCAGAAAAACCGCTACAAAAAGAGTGCTCAGCCACTTAATCATCACGCTTGGTCCATAATGTCCGTAAATTG
>JBCDEN010000652.1:0-2820 GCA_039179715.1 Pseudomonadota bacterium | reverse complement strand
TCGAGATAAATGGCGGCAATCACGGCTTCACAGATATCGGCAAGCAGGGCCATTTTCTTTCTGCCACCGGTCTGCGCTTCCGCAAGGCCGATCCGCATGGCATCGCCGACCCCGAGTTCCTGCGCGATCTCGGCACAGGTCTCCCGTTTGACCATGTGATTGAAGCGGCGCGCGAGTTCGCCTTCGTCGGCTTTCGGAAAATGCTCATGCAGCATGGAGGCGACGACAAGCCCCAGGACACGGTCGCCCAGGAATTCCAGCCTCTGGTAGCTGCCCGAAACCGTTTCTGACGGTGCAAGGGCGCTTGCATGGGTCAGCGCAACCCGAAGCAGCTCCAGGTCGCTGAATTCGTAGTGCAGCGCCGCCTTGAGTGCCGATATGGCGTTTTTCTTCTGGTTCTGTGTCATACGGCCTGCTTTGGCCCGCTGCGGCTTGTCTTCGGGCATGGACCCATAAATGAGGCGGAAGTGGTTTGAGGCGGATTGCTTCTCCTCAAGGAGTGAAAGCGCAGGAAATGTGGTTCATTTTCAAGTCTTTCGCAACGCCGGGGAGAAGCAATCCGGTCAAATCCGAAGGACATGGAAATGGCTTTACCCCGTGGCGTCAGCGTGCTTGACCGGGCAGGAAGCCCGCTCCGCGCACTCTTCCTAACGGGATTTCGCCATTTCACATGCCATTTCAGTCTCATTTATGGGGCCGTACCCTAGAGGGTCTTGCCGATCCGGTCCCAACGCACCGTCCAGGGCCATGTCCAGATATGGTAGGCCGGGGTTCCGTCGCCGATCGAGAAGAACAAGATTTCCGCACGTCCCATGAAATTTTCAAGCGGCACGTATCCGACCTTGGACAGGACACGGCTGTCGACCGAATTGTCGCGGTTGTCGCCCATCATGAAATAGTGCCCCTCGGGCACGGTGTATTCACGTGTGTTGTCCAGCTGTCCGCGCGTGGTTAGGTCGAGTGTGTCATAGGAGACGCCGTTGGGCAGCGTTTCGCGGAAGCGCGGAACCCGGCGCACAGCACCAGATGCAGATGTTTCGATGTAATCGTCGATCTGCTCACGCTTGACCGGGTCGCCATTGATGAAGACCACGCCGTCCTGGACCTGGATCGTATCGCCCGGCAGACCAATCACACGCTTGATATAGTCGATGGATGTGTCTGTCGGCAGTTTGAAGACGGCGACGTCGCCACGTTTGGGGTCGGCGGACCAAATCCGGCCCGAAAAGGGAACCAATCCAAACGGAAACGAATACCTGGAATAGCCGTAGCTGTATTTGGAAACAAAGAGATAGTCTCCGATCAGCAGCGTGTCTTTCATGGACCCGGAGGGGATGTTGAACGGCTGGAATAGAAAGGTTCGAACGATCAGGGCAAGCAAAAGCGCCTGGACGACAACCTTTACGGTCTCGTAGAGACCGCTGTCCTTGTCTTTCTTGTTTTCAGACACGCTCATGTTATCCCTTGAAGCAATATGCGGTGGATCGGGGTTCTGGACGACACCCGAGCGCGACTCTTAACGGTTCATGCCGGTTGACGCAATGCGCTGTGCGCGGTCAGGAAACCGCAGATCACGGAGAATCTGTTGATGACGGCACCGGCCAGTCCGACGGCCAGGCCGAGATCACCACAAAAGCCTGTGCGAGCGGAAAATCGTCGGTGATTGTGAGATCGATTGTTGTCTTGAAACCGGTTGGCGTCATGGCGGCCAGTCTCTCGGCCGCGCCCCCTTGCAGGGAGATCGTCGGCTTCCCGCTCGGCAGGTTGACAACACCCATCTCCCGCCAGGCAACGCCCATCCGGATGCCGCTTCCCAGCGCCTTGGAACAGGCTTCCTTCGCGGCGAAACGCTTGGCATAGGAGGCGGCACGCTGTGCGCGTCTGTCGGATTTTGCCCGCTCGATTTCCGTGAAAACACGGTTGGTGAACCGGTCGCCGAACCGGTCCAGCGTTTTTTCGATCCGCCTGATGTCGATCAGATCGCTGCCTATCCCTAAGATCATTCTGTCGCGGACCCGTTTCCTGAAAGGTTCTCGGCACTTAAATTGGGGTCATGCCCGCAAAACTCAACCGCTGCGGTCATCCTCGACCGTCGAGCTGCCGCCCGAATAAGGGGTTTTTCCCCTGTCGGCGAGCGTTTGACGCCTCTTGCGCTGATAGACCTCGACGCTTTTGAAAACGATGATGTAGGATACCGTGCCGACCACCATTCCAAGCGGGACCGCACCGATGAACATCGGTTTCAGCATGGGCCAGAGCGAATCCAGCGACCGTTCGAACAGCCCTTCCTGGAACCGCTGATGGACCTGATGCGGATCTGCTTTCGGCGCTCTGCCATGCAGGAACCACTGTCCGATCTTGAATGTAAACGCCCAGATGAAGGGAAAGGTAATCGGATTGCCGATGGAGGTCCCGAGTGCCGCCGCAATCATGTTGCCGCGCACCGCATAGGCAAAGACGAATGCCGTCAGAAAGTGGAAACCCACCAGAGGCGTGCAGGACGCAAAGGCGCCGGCGGCAAAGCCGATGGCGATGGCATGCGGCGTCGCCGTCAGGCGCAGGACCCGTTTACCGAAATACCTGGTCGAGCGCGACCAGCTGTTCCGCGGCCAGACAGCAACGCGAAAGCGCTCGATGCGCGAGGGTCTATTTCGGCGTTGGAACAGCATGAATTCGTGTCGTGTCCTGTCAGCAGCACATGATGGTTCAGCTCAAGCCCCGGCTTCCCGGTTTGACCGCGGGCAGGGCGGCCAGTTCCGGCGGAAGATTGTCCGGCTCGTAAGCTGGTACCTTGTATTCGGCCAACGCGACGATCGGAAC
>JBCDEN010000135.1:0-7965 GCA_039179715.1 Pseudomonadota bacterium | reverse complement strand
GCGTCAGGAAGAACCCGACCCAAGGGCACGCCTGATGCTCTACGGGTTCCCGACGCAGGTGGCCGCGCTCAAGGATCGCATTACCGGGTTTCTCAACGCCATTTTCGAACCCAGCCGCTATTCCCCGACCGCAGTGTTGCGCGGCTTCTATTTCACCTCCGCACCGCAGACCGGAACGGCACTCGACCGGGTAATCGGCTCGATGAGCCAGGCCTTCGGAACCTCCTATCAGGCCGCAGCCCTGTCGGGTCAGGGAAAGAGCTACTTCCTCCGGGATCTTGTCAACAAGGTGATTATCGGGGAAGCCGGCTGGGTGACGCATAACCGGCAGGCGGTGCGCATGGCCACGGCTGCGCGGATCGCGGCCTATGCGGCAATTGTATTGGTCACGCTTGGTCTGGGAAGTCTGTGGACCATAAGCTACCTGAACAACAAGGCGCTCATCGATGACACGGCAAAGGCGGTCGCGACGATACGTGCCGAAGGCGAAGGGGTTCTGGATCAAAGGGTCGTGCGCGATGACAGCTTGCGCGATTCTGTCTACATCCTGTCGCTTCTGCGCGGTCTTCCCGTTGGCTACGACAGCCGGAACGATCCGGCGCCCTTCACCGAAAAGTTCGGCCTGGGCCAGCGCGAGCGCCTCGAGGCGGCCGGTGTCACGTCTTATCGCAGCGGGCTTGAAAGACTACTCCGTCCGCGGCTCCTGCTGCGGATCGAAGAACAGATGACCGACGTCCTGGACAACCGGACCGGGCCCGGCGGTCAGGACATCGATACGCTCTACAATCTCACCAAGCTCTACCGGATGGTTGCGGGTGACGCGCCCGAAATCGACAAGGACCAGATCAAGAATTCGTTCCGTGCCGACTTCCTGCAGAGCTTCCCCGGCCCGCAGGGCCAGGTGCTGCGTAACGAGCTGAATTCCCATATCGCAGCCATGCTGGATCTCGATTTCGGCGGCAACGTCCTGACCGATCAGCTAGACGGCGTCCTTGTGGCCGAGGTCCAGCGCGAACTGGCGCGGGTCAGCCTGGCCGAGCGGGGCTACGCCCTGCTGAAATCCAGGTCGAAAGGCATTGCGAGCGAGGACTGGATTGCCGAACAGCGTGGCGGACCGGACATGGAAACCGTGTTCGAAACCGTGAACGGCGATACGCTCGACACGGTTCTTGTCGATCGATTCTACACCTATCCGGGATTTCACTTGTCTGTACTGCCGAACCTTGCGGGCATTCGCGAGGAACTTGAACGCGACAAGTGGGTCTTTGGCGAGATCGGCGATGCCGACGCGTTCGCCGACCAGTACCAGTCGTTGCCCGGTGAAGTCCTCGCCCTCTACACCAAGGACTTTATCGAGGCCTGGGAAGAAGCGCTCGGCAATTTGAAATTCAAGTCGATGCGTAACGACAAGCCGCTCTACACGACGCTGCAGGCGGTATCCGCACCCACGTCACCGGTGGTGCAACTGCTTGAAAGCATCCGTAGGGAAACCCTTCTGACTCAGGATCTGTCGCAGGAAGGCATTGCTGGAGCGCTTGAAGGGGGAAGCGCCGGTGAAGCCGGGAAGGAAGCAGGCCAGAGGGTCTTCCAGTATTACGTTCTCGACCGGGCCGGCGGGCTGAAACGGATCGGCCTTGAGGCCGGCATCAAGGCGCTTGCGCCCAGTGGCGTTGCAGACGCGCTGAACGCGGCCGCCGGGGGAGGGGGCCCGGCAATCATTCCAGGCAAGGCCATCGAGGACCATTTCAGGCCGTATCATGTGCTGGTGGAAGGAGAGAACAGCCGCAAGATCGATGCACTCCTGGTCAACTTCAAGAACATTCTCGACAATCTCCTTGTCGTTGCCAACAATCCGATCCAGAGCGAAACCGCCAACTCCAATGTGCAGATTCAGGCATCGCTTCTCAGGAGCAACGCCACGCGCTTCCCCAAGCCCTTCGACCAGCTCATCCTTCAAGCTGCGAAGGAATTTGACGAGGAGTTCAAGGAAACCTCGATCACCCAGTTGAACGAGAAGCTGAAAGCCCAGGTGGTTGATGCCTGCCGGAGGATCGTGGCGCGGAACTATCCGTTCACGAACGGGCGGTCTGAAGTCCCGATGACCGAGTTTGCGAAACTGTTCTCGCCAAGCGGCATCATGCAGCAGTTCTTCGACCAGAACCTGAAGCCGCTTGTTGATACCTCGTCGCGGCCGTGGAACTGGAAGCCCGAAGTCGCACAGGCGGACCGGCTGTCCAATGCCACCCTGCGCCAGTTCGAGCGGGCCGATCTGATAAAGGAAGCGTTCTTCCCGACCGGCAATGCCTTCCCGTCAATCGGGTTGCAGGTCGTGCCGCGTGCCCTGTCCCAGCAGGCGGATGCGGCAAGCCTTGAAGTGAACGGCAATCTTGTTCTGGTCACCCGCGGCCCAGGCTTCAATGCCGATATTCAGCCGCTGCCGGCGAGTTTCGACTGGCCGAGCAACACGGCGACCCCGCGCGTCGTGCTGGTCATCCAGCCGGAGGTGCCCGGTTACAGATCCCGTCAGGAGGTTCACGGCGACTGGGCATTCTACCGGTTCATCCGGGCCAACAGGGTCAGCTCGGGACAGAACAAGTTCGTGATCCGCAAGACGCTTGGTGGGCGGCAGGTTGCCTTCACGGTCACGCTCCGTACCAAACCGAACCCGTTCTTCCTGTCGGCGGTCGGCGACTTCAAGTGCCCGACGAGTTTCTGAGGGGACCTGGATGCAGCGAAACCTGAACGGATATTTCGGGAAGCTGCCGGACCGCGCGGATTTCGTAACAGCGCGCTGTCCGGACGGGTTTTTAAAGCTGTGGGAACCGTTTTTGATGCGCGGCCTTGCCCATTCCAGGCAGCATCTCGCAGGGGACTGGGAGGACGCCTACATGACGATGCCCGTTTGGCGTTTCCTGCTGAAGCGGTCTCAAGGGGACGAGGCTTTGAGCCAGCTGCTCGCCGGTGCGCTGATGCCGAGTGTGGACAAGGTAGGGCGGAAGTTTCCGTTGACTATCGTCGCGGCTGTGGATGGCGCCGAAGTCACCGGGGAGCCGGCGCAGGGCTGGTATGACGAAGTGGAAGCGGTGCTGCTGGGCGCACTGCGAGAAGAAGCGGCGCTTTCCGATTTTCAAGAGGCGGTCGCGGGCCTCGCTGCGCCGGACGCGGGCGCAGATACGCAAACATCTTCTTCCGGCAAGGACGTGGAGCCGGACCAGGAAACAAAGGGGCAGGTGGCGTCGCGTTTCTGGTGTGGAACCGGAACGAGGTCCTACCGGTTCGACTGCGATGGGCTTCCGGCCCCGGAGGAATTTCGCTGGCTGCTTTTGCCGGAAACTTTCAGGGCGCACCGGGAAAGCGCGGAATTGGCAGGGCAGCAACATGGGCGATATCAGGAGGAGGATCATCGAACATGAACCAGCAGGTTTCCGAGGCACCGCAGGGGTTTTCGATCGGACTGACTCACGTCGGCTGTGTGCGAAGTGAAAATCAGGACACGTTTTTCTGCGACGAATCCAAGGGTGTTTTCGCGGTCATGGATGGTGCCGGCGGCATGCATGCGGGCGCCATGGCGTCGGGACTCGTCAAGAATGCGCTCGGTTACATCCGCGCGCCGCACAGCGCTGTTGATCTGCTGGACCAGTTCGAGGGCCGGGTCATCGACGCCAAGAAAGATATCGAACGTGTTGCGGCGAAGGCCAATGGGGCCGCCATGGGCACGACAATCGCCGCGCTGCTGGCCTACGGAACAGATTTCGCGTGTCTTTGGGCAGGCGACAGCCGTGTTTACCGCCTGCGCAACGGCACGATGGAACAGCTCACCACCGATCATACGGAAGCGCAGGAACTCGTGGACCAGAACGTGCTGACACCGGAAGAAGCGAAGAATTTTTCCAGAAGGCACGTGATCACCCGCGCGATTGGCTCCGGACTTGAGCTGGAGCTCGAACTGGTCTCGGGTAATCTCAGGCACGGCGATCGCTTTCTGCTCTGCTCCGACGGACTGACCGGCCATCTCGATGATGCGGTCATCTCGAACATGCTCCTTGACGGAGCACAGAAATCGGTGGCACAGCACCTGTTGACCGGGGCTCTGGAAAAGGGCGGTACGGACAATGTTACGGTCGTCGTGGTGGACTTTGACCAGGTCAATCGGAGTGAAGGAGTGGGCCGCACATGAATCCGGATGACCATTTGCTGCCGACCGGAACCAGGCTGAACAACCTCTACGAGATCGAGGAACACATAGCCGATGGCGGTATCGGGATCGTTTACCGAGCCCGCGATGTCGAAAGCGGTGATCCGGTTGCGATCAAGGTACTGCTGGCCAATTTCGCCAAGGATCCTCTGATCCTCGATCTGTTCAAGCGCGAAGCGAAGATCCTTCGAAAACTCAAGCATGATGCGCTCACCCATTACTTTGTGTTCGCCAAGGAACCGACGCTCGGTGTCTATTACCTCGCGATGGAGTTCGTGGGTGGTCCCTCGCTCAAGTCGCGGCTGGAGTCGGGCCCCCTGGAGCCGGAAGCCGCTTATCGGCTTGTCATTCGGCTGGCCTCCGCTTTGCAGGATGTGCATGACAGCGAAGTCATCCACCGCGACCTTTCACCGGACAACATCATCCTGCAGAACGGCGATGTCGGTCAGGCGAAAATAATCGATTTCGGCATTTCGCGGGCGAACACCGGCGGTCCCACAATCATCGGGGACGGGTTCGCCGGCAAGGTGAATTACGTTTCTCCCGAGCAGGTCGGCCTGTTTGACGGCAAGGTGACGGCCAGAAGCGATATCTATTCGCTCGGTCTTGTCATCGCGGAAGCGCTGACCGGGAGACAGCCCGACATGGGTGGCTCTCAGGTCGAGATGGTCGAAAAGCGGCGGATCGTACCGTCACTGGACGGCGTCGACAACCGGTTCCGCCCGCTGTTGGAAGCGATGTTGCAGCCAGATCCGGCGAACCGGCCGGCCTCGATGGCCGACATTGCCAAATGGACACTCGGCGCTCCCATGTTCCAGCCGCGCGAGGACAAGACGATCATCAGACCGTCCGCGCCTCCGCCTGAGCAAACCGCACTTGATCTGCCACCGCCTCAGGCGCGCTGGGGACGGCGCATTCTCGTCGGCCTGTCTTTGCTGGGTTTCGCTGGTGTCGGCGCTGCAGGCGTCTATTTCCTTGCGGGCCAATCTGTTCCGCTGCAGGACCAGAAACCGGTGCTCGTTGCGCAGCCCCGGGAGAACGCGCCTGACGCACCGCTTCAAGACACGGGGCAGGCGGGTGACGCGGGATCGCAAACAGGAAACAGTGCCGACAACGGTACGGCGGACCAGACATCGGACAACACCGTTCCGGACATTCCGATCAGGACCGACGGCCAGGATGATGTCGCCGATCTCATTCCGGTGCTGCCGGACAATTCGGATAACGATCCGGTGCAGGACACTGCGCCCCAGCAACCCGTCAAGCCGGAAGACCGGGTGCGGAACTACGTGAACAATTACCAGGCGGGCGAATGCATGTATCTGCAGCCGGTCCGGATTGCAGCCAATTCCGCCGAGATCGAGGGTTTTGCGTCACGCACGCCGCCCTTTATCGCTTTCGACAGCGACTTCACCCAGACACATGGCTTTGAAGCCAAGATCCAGGCGAATCTCGTATCGGACGCCCAGTGTCCGGCCGTTCAGTTCCTGAGGGCAACGCCGCAGGGAAGCGAAAAGACGGAGCTTCGTCTGGACATGCAGCGGACTGTGGTGCCGAACGGTGAAAACATGGCTGGAAGAATATCCGGCTATGATGCATCGACGGGTGAGCTCGGACTTTTGTTCGTTTCGAGTACCGGTAGCGTGGTCAATCTGTCTCCCTATCTGCAATCCGACGATGGCGGCGCGGGTTTTGTCGTGCCGCTCAGTCTGAAGTCGCCGTCGGAAGAGACCGGCCTGGTGATTTCCCTTGTTGGTGACGGTCTTGCCGCCAACCTGGCCGGGCGGCGCGAAACAAAGGCCGCAGCCTTTTTCGAAGCGTTGATGGAAGAGCTCCCCATCTTGCGGGCGACCGCGACCACGGTCAAAGTGGTTCCGTAAACAACGAGGAGCCCGGAAAGCGGATCAAAGATCGCGATGAAGCGTTACACGAAACCGATCCATCTGCCGAAGCCGCTGCCCAACCGATCAGCGGACAGCTCTCTTGCCCTGATCAATGTCGTCTTCCTTCTTCTGCTGTTTCTTCTGGTTTCGGGGACACTCCGGCCGCCGCTGCCCGACGCGTTTGAATGGGCCGAGACGACGGAGACAAAAGGCGAAGGACAGGTCCGCAACACTCTGGTGCTCACGCGCGCCGGCGACATCTGGTTCGAAGGTGAGGTTCTCGATGAGGCAGGCGTTGACGGTTTCCTTGAAGATCTTGCCGGGCGCACCGCGACCCTGTCTGTCCAGGTCGACCGGCATGCGCAGATGGAGAACGTTGCCCGTCTGGCCAGACGGATGCGAACAGCTGGTGTCGAACGGCTGAGTTTCGTAACCATCGAGGCGGAAGATCCGTGACGGTCGCTGTCTATAACCTGGCAGGCGAGGCGCGCATCCCGGCCTATGTCTGGACGGCAGTCCTCGGCGTCTCGGTTGCCTTGCACATCGCGCTGCTGGTGTATGGGATTTCCCTGAAGTTTGCCGATGACACGCAGGATCCCGACATCGCGCAAACGGAGATCGTCATCGAAAGCGAAGGACTGGTCTTCGAAACAGCAGAGCAGGTCCAGTCCGTGGTTGCCGAAGCGGCACAGCCCGACGCCGTCGCGCCTCAAACCCCGGGTCAGACCGCGCTGGTGCCCGTTTCGCCTGACACGAGCGAACAAGCGTTGACGCCGTCCGTCTCGGAGTTGCAGCCGGCCGAAGTGGAAGCCCTGCGTCCCGTTGAAAGCGAAACGGCGGTTTCCAGCGTCGTAGCACCTGTTGTGCAGGAAACTGTCGAGGCAGAGGCAGCGCCGACTGCGCCAACGGAACAAGTTGAACCGGGCAATGCCGAAGCAGCCGTGCAGCCGGTCACCGATGTCGCCGCTGCGGCACCTGTTGAGCAAGTCGTCGTGGCTGAGCCGGAAACGGCAGCGCAGGTTGAACAGAACAGTACAGGCGCTCCGTCTCCTGCAGCCACGGTCGTAACCGGCATTGCCCAGGATGTTGTGGTTGTCGAGGCTGTTCCGGAAGATGCACCGTCAAATACAAGTGCACCCGACACCGTCGTCGCCGTTCCAAGCGTGGTGCCGGAGGTGACTGTCAATGATGTCGCTGTCGTCACCGCTGTTCAGCCTCCGGTGCAGGTTCCACCGCAAACGATCGAGAGCACCGCAAGGCCGCCTGATGTAAGTACCGCGCCGCCGGTCGACACGGTAACGGCGGCAGCAAGTGCCGCCCCAGTGACGACCACGACGAGTTCTTCGCCTGTCGCTGCGGTCGCGCCAAGCTCCAATGCGGTGCAGGCGATTACCTCAACGGAAGCGACCCAGAACATTCCCGTTGCTGCGAGCGCACCGGTCAGCCAGGTCGAGAGCGAGACCGTCCCGGCGGCAAGCGCCAGCCCTGTTCAGGTGGCACCGGGAAACGTGCAGGCGGTTGCGCCGGCAGAAGAACAGGTTGCTGCGGTCCAGCCCGCGGAGATCATCTCCCCGTCGGTACTTCCCACCGACCCCGAGACCTCCAGCGTCCCGCTGGCACCCGCAGTCGCGGACCCCGAGCCAAGTGTCCCGCCGGAAGAGGTGCCGACGATCGACCCGCTTGCGAAGGTGACGTCCTATGTTTCCAACTATGACATTGGCAGCTGTGCCCATATCACCGTCCTGGCCGCAGGAACCGATACGGCAGAGATCCTTGCCTTTGGTGTCGGTATTCCCCGTTTCTTGGAATTCTACAGCAAGTTTCAGGGCACTCAGGGCTACGACCCCGACATGCAGGTGCGTCCGATTTCAAGCGGACAGTGCGCTG
>JBCDEN010000077.1:0-10302 GCA_039179715.1 Pseudomonadota bacterium | reverse complement strand
ATGCGGTTTGCATTGTCGTTTTCATCGAGCCACTTGGCGGCACGGATCAGCGCCTTGGTGATGGCAAGTGTGGTGTTCGGGTTCTCTTCGGTGAACTCCTTGGTCAGGCCGAAAACCTTTTCCGGATTGTTCTTCCAGATCTGGTAGTCCGTGATGACCGGCACGCCGATGCCCTTGAAGACCGCCTGCTGGTTCCAGGGTTCGCCGACGCAATAGCCGTAAATCGTGCCGGCTTCGAGGGTTGCCGGCATTTGCGGCGGCGGCGTTACGGACAGCAGGGCCTCGCCCTGGATCTGACCTGAAATATCGGTCTTGGAGTAAAAGCCCGGGTGGATGTCGCCGGAAGCCAGCCAGTAGCGCAGTTCGTAATTGTGGGTCGAGACCGGGAACACCATGCCCATGTTGAACGGCTTGCCTTCGTCGATGAACTGGTCGACCACCGGCTTCAGGGCTGATGCCTTGATCGGGTGAACAGGCTTGCCGTCATCCTGCATTTCGATATGCGGCTTCATCATCTCCCAGATCTCGTTGGAAACCGTGATGCCGTTGCCGTTGAGATCCATGGAGAACGGCGTCACGATATGCGCCTTGGTGCCGAAGCCGATCGTTGCCGCGAGCGGCTGACCTGCGAGCATGTGCGCACCGTCAAGCTCACCGGTGATGACGCGGTCAAGCAGCACTTTCCAGTTGGCTTGCGGCTCAAGCGTCACGAACAGGCCTTCCTCTTCGAAATATCCGAGCTCATAGGCGACTGCCAGCGGCGCCATATCGGTGAGCTTGATAAAGCCGAAAGTCAGTTCGTCCTTCTCGACATCCAGCATTTCCGCAAATGCAGACGATGCCGGCACGAAAGCCGTTGCGGCCATCAGAGCCCCCAACGCCAACCGGCGCGTCATCTGGAATTTCTTTGTGTCTGTCACGTCCTGTTCCCTCTTGTCTTCAGCGCCCGTGTACGGACGCCGGCTCAAAATGAAAAAGCCGCCGTCTTGGTCTGCGAAAGGGAGGAGAGGTGCAGACCAGAACGGCGGCTTTGCCTGGGCGCCCGTCAATGGACGCGATATGATTTAGGCCAGCGTCGGCCACAAAACATTGGTAGCACGAAGCGTGCCAACTCAATCGAAATGCCATTTCTTCATTGTTTTAAAAACGTTAGTCATGCGCCCAAATTTGCATCACGGCACCTGATGCACGAATTGTTGGCTGAGATTTGAGGCAAGTGACATTTTTTTGTGCAGCGCACATGCCCGGGACATCCTGCGACAGACGACCGGCACACACATCTGTCATCCCAGGACACTGTCAAAAAGGCGGATCGATTTTTCCGCCGGCAACGTGTCGATCTGCAGGGCGTCCCGGTACAAGGCCGGTGAAAAAATGTCGAGCACGTCAGCCTCGCCCGCAGTGGAAAATTCCGCCTGCCCCCATCTGACCATCTGATCGTAGAACCATTTGCCCTGAGCCGGCGACGGGGCGGCCGCAAGACCGCCTGAAAACTTCAGGAAGTCCGGACGCGCAACAGATGTCGTCGCACCCAAGCGCACATTGCCGCCGAGTGCCGGCCGGCACAGGTCCGGCGCGCAGGCAAGGTAATCCGGCCCGGCAAGCAATGCGGTCAGATGATCCGCATTCGCCGGGTCGGCGCACCAGTCCGCTGCGCGCGACATGGCACGCATCAGCGCCGCAAGCGTTTCAGGGCTCGAATGCGCCCACTTTCGTGTGACACCGAGAACCTTTTCCGGACTGTCCGGCCAGATCGCCTGTTTGTAGGTGACAATCCGGCCCGTTCCGGCGGAAACGGCGGCCGTATTCCAGGGCTCCCCGACGCAGTATCCGTCCAGTTGCCCGGCCGCGAGCGCGTCCGCCATCAGCTGCGGCGGCAGGACCGTGATTTCGACATCCCTGTCCGGATCGATCCCCGCCGCGGCAAGCCAGTACCGCAATTCATAGGCGTGACCGGAAAACGGGTGCACGACCCCGAACCGAAAAGGAGCTTTTGAACGGGTGCGGCGCCGGCCGACCACTTTTGCCAGGGCTGCACCGGTCGACGCCGGATCGCCGCTCCGGTCCGAGCCAAGATCCGCCATCTCCTGCCAGAGTTCTGTCGAGACGGTTATCGCATTGCCGCCAAGCCCCAGGATCATGGGCGCCAGCATGGGAACGGAGAGACTGGTCAGGTTCAAGCTCGCGGCAATCGGCATCGGTGCGAGCATGTGGGCGACATCGAAGTGGCCTACGGCGACCCGGTCGCGGATATTGGCCCAGGAGGACTCGCGCACAAGCTTGAGCGCAATGCCGTCTTCTTCGGCGAAGCCGATCTCCTTGGCCGCGACGAGAACCGCGCTGTCCAGAAGTGGAATAAATCCTGCAAATACGGGTGTCAGTTGCCCCACGACGATCCTCCGGTTTTCGATTTGGCCGCCTCTCCCCGGCAAAGATTGTGTTTTGGCATGATCAGTCTCCCAGCAAGCCGCTGGCGATGACGAGGCTTTGCGCCACGTCGATGATCTTCCGGCTCTGGTTCATCGCGGTTCGCCTCAAAAGATCGTAGGCCGCCTGTTCGGAAAGCCCTTTCGATTTCATCAGGATGCCTTTTGCGCGGTCGATCGTTTTCCGGTCGGCCAGTTCGTTACGCGCGTCCTCCAGCTCCTTGGAGAGTTTGGAGAAGGCGTTGAAGCGGCTGACGGCCATATCCAGGATCGGTTTGACACGTTCGCGTTTCAGACCGTCGACCACATAAGCGGACACGCCCGCGTCCACGGCCGCTTCGATCGACTGGCTGTCGGCCTTGTCCACGAACATGGCGACCGGCCGTCTGACTGCCCTTGAGACCTGGAACATGTGCTCCAGCTGATCGCGATTTGGATTTTCCAGATCAATCACGATCACGTCCGGATTGATTTCCGAAATCTGGCGGACCAGCCCCTCCATGTTGTGAACGAGGAGGACCTCATCGTGCCCGGCATCGCGCAGCCCCTCTTCGATGATGGACGCCCGGATCTTGTTATCATCGATGACGAGGATCGAAATTCCGCTACTCATGCCCGCATTATGCGCAGAGCTATTTTTTGTGCAATAATTTTGTTGCAGTGCAATAGAAATTACCGCCCACTGTCAACAAATCAGCATACCGCCGGGGAAGCCCGCATTGTCACCAGAAGATCGAAATCCCTTGCGGACCGGCATGGGGGGCGATTGACGCGTCCCCTGCCCCCGGTTTGACGCCGTCAGGTAATCACGTCCGGACCGGACCGGTTCAGTTGCGCGATACCGGCAATTTCATGCGCTGCTGCAACCACCGGTGAAAGCGCCGTCTGGACGTCCTGGTTCAGCTTGTCCGGATCGGCTTCCAGCTGTTCGATGTAAAGCCGCAGGGTCGCCCCTTCGGTTCCGGTCCCCGACAGCCTGAAGACGGCGCGCGCACCATTGGTGAAGCGGATACGCAGTCCCTGATTGACACTTTTGGATCCGTCGATCGGGTCTTCATAGGCGAAGCTGTCCGCGGCCTCGACCGTCAGCCCCGCCACGGTCTGGCCGGCAAGGCTGGTCAACTGACCGGTCACCCGGTCCATCAATGCGCTCGCATCGTCTTTTGGAAGCGCCTCGTAGTCATGCCGGGAGTAATAGTTCCGGCCGTATTTCTTCCAGTGATCCTGGACCAGTTCGGCAACCGAGCACTTCCTGGATGCCAGGATGTTGAGCCACAAAAGCACCGCCCACAGGCCATCCTTCTCGCGCACGTGATTGGACCCTGTTCCGAAGCTCTCCTCGCCGCAGATAGTTGCCCGCCCGGCATCCAGCAGATTGCCGAAGAACTTCCACCCGGTCGGCGTTTCGAAACATTCGATACCAAGATCCTGCGCGACCCGGTCCGCAGCCGCACTGGTCGGCATCGACCGGGCAACACCGGCAATGCCTTTTGCATATCCGGGCGCCAGATGCGCATTCGCGGTCAGGACGGCAAGACTGTCGGATGGCGAGACATAGAAGTTCCGGCCGAGGATCATGTTCCTGTCGCCGTCGCCATCCGAGGCCGCGCCGAAATCCGGCCCGTCATCGCTCATCAGTTCGGCCATCAGCTCCTTGGCCCAGGCCGGGTTCGGATCCGGGTGCCCCCCGCCGAAATCGACGGATGGGACCGCGTTGATCGCGCTTCCCGCAGGCGCACCCAGGGCACCTTCAAGGATCGCCTTTGCGTAAGGCCCAGTGATCGCATGCATCGCATCGAAGCGGACCTGGAACCCGGACGCGATGAGCGAGCGGATCGCATCGAAATCGAAAAGCTCTTTCATGAGCGCTTCGTAATCCGCCACCGGATCGACGATCGTGAGGATCATCCCGCCGACCTTCTGATTTCCGAGGCGGTCTAGGTCTGCATCCGGCGTATCTGCCGTGACATATTGAGAGATCGTCTTTGTCGCCTCGAAGATCGCCTCCGTCACGCCTTCGGGAGCGGGCCCGCCATTGGGAATATTGAATTTGAGACCGAAATCCTCGTCGATGCCGCCTGGATTGTGGCTCGCAGAGAGGATCAGGCCACCATCCGTTGCGTTCTTGCGGATCAGATGGGACGCAGCCGGCGTCGACAGGAGACCGCCACGACCGGCGATCACTCGTTCCGCACCGTTTGCAGCGGCCATCCGCAAAATGGTCTGGATTGCCTCGGCGTTGAAATAACGGCCATCACCGCCGACCACGAATGTCTTGCCCGCCGCGCCACCGATTGCCTCGAACACGGACTGGACGAAATTTTCAAGATAGTGCGGTTCCATGAAGACACGGGTCTTCTTTCGCAAACCGGACGTTCCGGGCTTTTGTCCGTCAATCGGTGTCGTTGCAACCACTTTGATGTCCATGTCAGTCGTCTCCGTCCGGATATGTGTTCGCGCGTCCGGCAGCTTGCATGAGCTCCGCCGTCCCGTTGAGTTCCGGGAGTGCTCCGAGCGTTTCCAGCCATGCACCATAGATGCGACGCCAGTTTGAATGCTCGTCGATCGTCCCCGGTAAATTCTGCGCCTCTTCCTCTTGCAGTATGTCGTCGAGCTGAACCGACGTCATGGCAACGGGCGAATGAGCCAGGCGGGCGTGTATGGCCGGACCCGGTTCGCTCCCATCCGGAACAAGAGCGGCAACCGCTGACCGCCGTTCTTCCCGCAAATGCCCCGCACCGTCCGCATCGACCCAACCAAGCCTTTGCCACCAGTCGATGTCCCGTCCGGCACAATAGCCATAAAGCGTCGGGGTATCGTGCGTGGCAAAGCACGCCAGGCCGTGGGGCCGCAGATGCGCCGGTTCGCGGAAGGACCCGTCCGGCTCTTTCTCATATTGCAGAACGGAATAGCCGTAGAGGCCGCGCGCGCCAAGGGCATCGCGGAACCCGTCGGGCACCAGCCCGAGATCCTCGCCGACCACGAGACAGCTGGCCCGATGTGCCTCAATCGCGACCAGCGCAAGCAGGGTCTCGAAGGGTTGCTGTATATAGGCCCCGGGACTGCCGTCATCCGGGATCCAGAAACTGCGGTTCAGGCCGAGCACATGATCGATGCGGATGACACCTGCCGAGCGCATGGTCTGCCGGAGCACGCCCCGAAAATTATGATAGTGGTTTTTTGCACTCAGCGATGGCGCGAAGGCGGCCAGCTGCCAGTTCTGGCCTTCAGGACTGAGATGGTCCGGCGGGGCGCCGAGCGAGACGCCTGCTGCCAGACTGTCCTGTCCCATCCAGGCCTCGGCCCCGTCCCGGCGGGCGCCAACGGCAAGATCAAGGTAAAGCCCGAGCGGCATGGAATGCGCGCCAGAAATCCGCTCCAGTTGCACATTCGCGACCCACTGCAGCCACTTGTGAAATTCGGTCTCCTGCGGATCGACGCTGGAGTGCGGAGCCGTTTTCGGGTCCCGGATCTCATCCGGCCAGAGCTGCCAGTTCTCGCCATGGGTTGCGGCAAGCGTTTCATAGATGGCAAACAGATGCAGATCATCCCCACCCGACTGAACGAAATCCCGGAACCGCGATCGGGCACCTTCGTCCGCGTCTCTTTCGAACAGAGCGAAAAGATCTCTCAAAAGAGGCTGCAACCGCGCGCGGTATCGCTGATAGTCGATTGCGCGGACGCCCGAATCGGCCGCGTCGCGGACGCGGCCTACGAGTTCTGTTGCCTGCTCGTTTCCCGCAAGGCCGGGAATGCCGTCGGCCGCGATATGCATCGTGTTCAGAAAACCACGGTGCGACGGCGAATAGGGACTGGCAATGTCTGTTGTCGACCAGCCCCAGTCATGGATCGGATTGATGCCAAGGAAGCTCGCCCCTTTTTCCCCGAGCGTTCCGGCAAGGGCCGCAAGATCGGCATAGTCGCCCATCCCGAGATTGCGTTCCGACTTCAGACCGTAAAGGGCGGCGGTAACACCCCAGACTCGTTCAGTTCCGAGGCGGGACGAGAGGGACGGCGTGCGTTCAGGTGCGGCAGGGACGAGGGCAACCTGTGCGCGGTCACCGGCGGCGACAGTCAGGAAATAGACCCCCACCTCCAGCGGAGACAGCTCCACATGGTGCTCGGCAAAGCCCTCCACGATCTTCCGGCCATCTTCATCGCACAGCGACCAGTCACAGGGCTGCCTGACCGGAATTGCCGCGCCGTGTCCGGCCGTGACGACGAATTCGGGCGGCACGATGTGAGCGTCCCGCTCTGACCGCAGACGCGCCAGAGAGAGTTCCGCCTCCTCGTCGGAGTCAGCGCTGATACGCATCGCACGAAGCATCGCCAGCCGGGTGTCGTCATTGGTCCAGTGCTCGTTGCCGTCCAGGTCGTGAAAGACCGGGAGTACGCCGCAGAGCCCGGCCAGTTCGTGCAATGCCGCCCCGCTCATGTGCTCTCACCCGGAGCTGTCAAAGCAAGCACCAAAACCGATTGTCCCGGGACGAAAACGGCTTCCTGGCCGGCATCGGATTGCGGAAAGGCATCTTCAGCCGAGGTATCAAGTTCGAGCCGCCAGAAGAAACCCTCAGGACAGCTCGGCAAACGCGCCTCGAGATCTTCCTTGTCCCGGTTGAACAGGAGCAGAAGCGTGTCGTGAACCTGGGCTTCCCGCGGACATTCGCCCGATCCCCTGACGATCAGGGCGAAGGACGACAGTCCCGGGTCGCGCCAGTCGAGCGGCCTGCAATTGAAATCGAGCCATTCGACATCGGGCATTCCGTCAAGCGCGCGCGTCGCGCCATGCAGGAAGCGGGATTGCCTCAGGCTGGAATGGCCTTTGCGCAGGCGGGCGAGCCCTTCGACGAAGTCCGCAAGCGCATCGTCCCGGTTTTCCCAGTCGATCCATCCGATCGGATTGTCCTGGCAGTAGGCATTGTTGTTGCCGTTCTGGCTGTTGCCGATTTCGTCGCCCGCAAGCAGCATGGGAGTGCCCTGCGATAGAAACAGCGTTGCCAGCAGATTGCGCTGCCGGCGCGATCTGCCGGCCTTTGTCAAGGGATCGTCCGTGTCACCCTCGACACCAAAATTGTCGCTGAAATTGGCATTGTGGCCGTCCCTGCCTTCCTCACCATTGGCGAGATTATGACGCTGCGCATAGCGCGTGACATCGGCTAGAGTGAAACCGTCATGCGCGGTAATCAGGTTGACGGAGGACGATGCCCGGCGGCTGTCACGATCGAACTGGCTCGCCGAACCCAGAACACAGCCTGCCAATTCCTGTGCGCTGTGATCGTCGCCGCGCCAGTACCGGCGGCTGGTATCGCGGAAGCGGTCGTTCCACTCACCGAACTCAGGCGGGAACTGGCCAAGCTGGTATCCGCCCGGCCCGATGTCCCACGGCTCCGCGATCAGATGCACATCGGCAAGGACCGGGTCCTGTCGCAGGGCGTCGAAAAACCCGCCATTGGGATCAAAACCGTGTGCTTCCCGCCCGAGTGTCGTTGCCAGGTCGAACCGGAAACCGTCGACGCCCATGACCTCGACCCAGTAGCGCAGACTGTCGAGGATCATCCGCAGCACGAAGGGATGTGAGGCATTGACGGTATTGCCGGTTCCCGTATCGTTCACATAGTAGCGGGGTTGCCCCTGTATCAGCCGGTAGTAGGACGCATTGTCGATGCCGCGAAACCCGAGCGTCGGCCCCCTATGGTCCCCTTCTGCGGTATGGTTGTAGACCACATCCAGGATCACCTCGATCCCCGCTGCGTGGAACCGTTGCACCATGGCGCGGAACCCCGCCCTTCCGGCCGGGCCGTGATATCGCGGTTCCGGCACGAAAAACCCGACCGTGTTGTAGCCCCAGTAGTTCCGCAGGCCTTTCTTTTCCAGAAACGCATCATCGACAAATGAATGAACGGGAAGAAGTTCGATGGAGGTGACACCGAGCTTGTGCAGATGCTCAAGCACCGGCTCCGAGGCAAGGCCGTCATAGGTGCCGCGCAGCTCTTCGGGAACATCCGCGAACTGTTTCGTCAGCCCCTTCACATGGGCTTCGTAGATCAGCATCTCATCCGCCCGGAAATGTGGCCGTTCCGCATCGGGAACCAGTGTCTCGGGGGCGGACACGACCGCTTTGGGGACATAGGCGGCGCTGTCAAGCACACTGAAGGAGAGATCGGCCGCCGGGTCGGTCGGATCGAAGCCCAGCAAGGCCTCGTTCTGCCGGAATGCGCCGCGCAATTCGCGCGCATAGGGGTCCAGAAGCAGCTTGTTCGGATTGAAACGGTGTCCATGCTCGGGAGCGTAAGGCCCGTGCACCCGGTATCCGTAAAGCGCGCCTGGATGCAGGCCCGGCAGGTAGCCGTGCCAGACCGGGCCGCTGCGCTCCGGCAACGCGATCCGTTGCGTCTCGCTCTTGCCATCGCCGGAAAACAGACACAACTCCACCTTTTGCGCGTTGGCGGAAAAGAGGGAAAAATTCGTGCCTTCGCCATCAAAGAGGGCGCCGAGCCTGTTCGGCGATCCCGGCAGCATCCTTGCGGTCATCCGGCAGCCTCGCTGCGACTGTCAAGAAGGGACTGAAACAGGGCCTGATAGTCGGCCGCCGAACTGTCCCAGCCGACCGGGTGACGCATGGCGTTGCGCATGACTGAGGCCCAACGCTTGCGATCCGCAAACAAGGTGCAGGCACGGTCGATGGCATCGGTAAGCGCAGCCGCCGTCACAGGCGCAAACTGAAAACCCGTCGCACAGCCGGCCTTGATGGCGGCGTCATTGGCATCGATCACCGTATCGGCGAGCCCGCCCGTGCGTGACACGACCGGCACGGTCCCGTAGCGAAGCCCATAAAGCTGCGTCAGTCCACAGGGCTCGAAACGCGACGGTATCAGGATCGCATCCGCCCCCGCCTGCATCAGATGGGAAAGCTTCTCGTCATAGCCGATGATCGCGCCGACGCTGCCGGCATGCGCAACGGCTGCCTTGCGAAAGGCCTCTTCGAGCTGACTGCCGCCGCTTCCGAGCAGCGCAAGCCGTCCGCCCCTTGCAATCAGCGTCGGCAACGCATCCAGAAGCAGGTCGAGACCCTTCTGTTCGGTCAGGCGGCTGACGACGCAAAAGAGAGGGGCGTCCGGGTTCGAGGAAAGACTGAACCGCTTTTCGAGCGCGGTCCGGTTGACCGTCTTCCGCTTGAGCGTTCGCATCGTGTAGTTTTCGGCAATCGCCGGGTCGGTCCCCGGATCCCAGACCTCAAGATCGATCCCATTGAGGATCCCTGCAAGATCTGCCCTGCGCGCCTGAAGAAGTCCGTCGAACCCCATCCCGAACTCCGGCGACATGAGTTCGCTCGCATAGGTCGGACTGACCGTGGTGATGCGCCGCGAGGCGACGATGCCGGCCTTCAGATAGCTGATCTGACCGTAATATTCATAACCGTCGGGCGAAAACCCGGCCGGATCAAGCTTGAGCTCATCTGTCAGTTCGGCGGGGAACAGGCCCTGAAACGCAATGTTGTGAATGGTCAGGACGCAGGGAATGTCGGCCCCCTGCTGGCGCAGGTACCAGGGAGCAAGACCTGCCTGCCAGTCATGAGCATGCAGGATATCGGGCTGCCAGCCCTCGATCCCGTCGCGCACAACGTGAACGGCGGCGTCACACAGCGCGGCAAAGCGCTGTGCGTTGTCGGACCAGTCCTCGCCGCTTTCGTCGAGATAGATGCCCGCGCCCCGGTCATAGAGGCCGGGCGCATCCAGCAGGATCAGTGAGACCCCCTGCGCCTCGACGCAAATAAGACGCGCGGGACTGCCGTGCAGGACGCCCAGATCCTGCTCGAAACGGGCCTTGCCGGCAAGCTCCTTCAGGGCCGGGTAAAGCGGCAGGATGACGCGGCTCT
>JBCDEN010000152.1:0-7706 GCA_039179715.1 Pseudomonadota bacterium | reverse complement strand
TCGAGCTTGACCGCACCGCACTGGGTCTCCTTCATCACGCGCGCCGCATTGCGAAAGGCCTCAGCGGGGCTTTCCTCGTAGCTGCCGAAAGGCATGTCCACGACGACGAGGGCCTTCGCCGTTCCCCTGACGACCGCCTTGCCATGCATGATCATCAGGTCGAGCGAGACACCGACCGTCGATTCCATGCCATGCATGACCATGCCGAGACTGTCACCGACCAGAATGAAATCAGCGTAGCTGTCGACGATTGACGCGGTATGCGCGTGGTAGGATGTCAGGGACACGATCGGTTCGCCGCCCTTGCGCTTTGCAATCTGGGGGGCTGTCAGCCGGCGGACAGGTTTGTGGGCACTCATGTGATGTCCTTCTGGTTCAAAGATCCGGGGCAACGACACGCTGATCGATCAGCAGAACGGTGTCGTAGCGGACCGCGAGCAGGATGACCGCCGGTCGGTCGAGGGTGCCAGACAGGGCTTCAAGCGTCGCGGCGTCGCGGATGTCGACGCTTTCCACGGTTGCCGACGGGGAGCTTTCCAGGCGCGACCGGACAGCCGTTTCCAGGTCTTCTATGGAAGCATGCGTCTTTGCCATTAGCGCTGCCTTGCCCAGAGCATCATTCAACACGACAGCTTCCGCACGCTGACCGGGCCGCAAACGCACATTTCTTGACGACATGGCAAGACCGTCGGATTCGCGCACGGTCGGGTGGCCCAGGATTTCAAGCGGCATATCCAGATCGCGCACCATCTGCCGGATCAGCGTGAGCTGCTGGTAGTCTTTCTCGCCGAACACGGCAATATCCGGGGTGACGATGTTGAACAGTTTCGTCACGACCGTCGCCACGCCCCGGAAGTGGCCTGGACGGATTGCGCCCTGCAGGATTCCGGAGAGGGCAGGAACCTCGACATAGGCCGTCTTTCCCGGGCTGTACATCTCCTCGACCCCCGGAAGGAAGACCGCATCGACGCCCTCTTTTTCCAGAAGCTCCAGATCTCTCGCTTCATCGCGCGGGTAGGTGCCGAGGTCCTCGTTTGCGCCGAACTGGGTCGGATTGACGAAGATGCTGGTGACGGTGCGATCCGCCGCATCGCGCGCCATCCGGACGAGACCGAGGTGCCCTTCGTGGAGATATCCCATGGTTGGAACCAGTCCGACCGTAGCCCGCGCCGCCTTCCAGTCCCGCACAGTTTCGCGCATCTCCGCCTTCGTGCGGCAGATCAACATGCTCATCCTCCCACCCCCGGTTCCGGCCGGGGTGCATCTTCTTCGCAGGTGCAACATAAGCGCACGAAAGACAGAGGTCCAGTAACCAAAGAAGGGAACCCAGACCACCCGCTGGCAACGTGCAGAAAAGAACGACGTGCCGGCGGTTTAAATCAAGTCTGTTCTTCCTGAAAACTGAAACGGATGTTTGACTTGAACGCGCAATTTCAAACGCGTTTGAAACGCACGCTCGGCTGCTCAATACCTCCCTTCCGTGCTTTCGTAATCCGGACTTGTAACTGCACGAGATTGCTTGATGCATAAAGAAAGCAAGTCCTGTCTAAAATGTTATCGCTCTGGATATTGATTATTGGAATTTCTGCTCAATCTGCTCTTCCAAAGACTCTAAGCATCGCCGGACATGCAACTGGGACTCTTTGAACGAACAAGATTTAGGTCGTCTTGATCTGAGGAGGAATTCGATGGTTTTAAATGGCGTGACAGGATTACTGAGCCTTTGTACAAAACGAGTGCCCGCGACACTGGCCGTGGCACTCACCGCGAGTTTTTTCGCCCCGGCAGCACTGGCGCAAGACCGCAGTGACTGGCCGACCAGCTTTTCCGTAGGCACTGCAAGCCAGGGCGGAACCTATTTCGTCTATGGGTCGGGCTGGACCAATATGGTTGCCGACGCACTCGATATTCCAGGCGGCGCTGAAGTAACGGCCGGACCGGTCCAGAACGCGGCGCTCGTGCAGACCGGCGATCTCGATTTCGGTATGGTCACAATGGGCCCCGCCTTTGATGCGATCAATGGTGAAAGTGCGCTCGCCCCCGGTCTGAAGCACGATAACATCAGGGCGATTTTCCCGATGTACAAGACCGCGTTCCATGTCATGACGCTGAAAAGCTCCGGCATCGATAGTCTTGATGCGATCCCTGACGGCGCGACAGTGGGCTTCGGCCCGGTTGGCGGCACGCCCGGCACATACTGGCCTCGTTTCTTTGAAACACTCGGCAAGAATGTCGACGGCCAACATGGCGGCGCAGCCGACCTGGCCGGTCAGTTGCAGGACGGCTTGATCGACGTTTATACCTGGGCGGCAGGCATTCCCTTCCCGGCTTTCTCGCAGGTAGAAGCCCAGGCGGATGTCATCTTCTTCGGCATGACCGAAGAGCAGGCGAAAAAGATCGCCGAGGACCATCCGGTTTCACTCTTCACCATCCCGGGGGACACATATCCGTCGCAAGGGGAAGACCATGCAAGCGTTTCCATGTGGAACTTTGCAATTGCCCGCGCCGACCTGCCGGATGATTTCGTTTACGCAGTTGTCGACACCGTGATGAGCAACAACCCGAAGATGCTCGACATTCACAAGGCTGCCATTGAAACGCTTCCTGAAAACTACGACAAGAACGCGTTCATTCCCTGGCATCCAGGCGCTGTACGCTGGTTCAAGGAAAACGGATTCGAGATCGATCCAGCCCTGGGCGGCTGATTTCCGCTATCCTTTCGCTGATTGCAAAATGCCCGAGCCGCTATCGCGGCTCGGGCTCTATGCGCGAACCTTTGAGACCCTGCCGCCATGTCGGAACCATCCGAGCCCATCTCCTCCAGTGTCGATCGCGACGCTCATACCGGCCTTGAAGGCTGGCAAGGAAAAGTGTTCGGCCTTCTGTGTGTGCTCTACGCCGCTTGGCACCTCTACAGCCTGAACATTGCACCGCTTGAAACCTGGCTCTTTCGCATTCTCCACATCCTGGGTGCGCTCGTCCTGGGGTTCGCTCTGACAGGTGTGCTGCTTGTGGGCAACGACAAGCGCTGGCGCAACGACAAGCTGGGGTGGATCATCGCGGTTCTCGCCGGACTACCCGTTCTCTACGCACTCGCCCTCACCGCCTATGGCGTAAGCCAGTACTGGAGCAGCGGCACGGTTCAAAATCCCGACACGACTTTCGCGTATTTCGGTATCGCGCTCGGCTCCGGAACAATGCTTGCCATTTTTGCCGGCTGGTTTTTGCGCGGCAGGGGTGGATCCGTTTCACCGATCGACTGGGTGCTCATGTTAGCCAGCATTGCGTCGACCGGCTTCATCGCGCTCAGTCTTGATGCGCTTAATCTAAGACTTCGGGCAGGCACTCCCTTCGCTGATCCGCAAAATGCCTGGGCGGCCTTCGTTGCCATGGCACTCATGCTGGAACTCACACGGCGTGTCGCCGGCATGGCGCTCGTCGTCATCGCGACTGTATTCGTCACCTACTCCTTTCTTGGCCCCTGGCTTCCCGGCTTCCTGGAACATCGTGGCTACGATGCAAAACGTTTCTTCAGTTACGTCTTCACGGACAACGGCATTCTCGGTCCGACGACGGCGGTGTCGTCGACCTACATTATCCTCTTCATCATTTTCGCGGCCTTCCTGCAAAGCTCCAAGGTCGGCGACTATTTCGTGAACCTCGCCTTTGCCGCGGCAGGCCGCGCGCGCGGGGGCCCCGCCAAGGTCGCGGTGTTTGCGTCAGGTCTGATGGGCATGATCAACGGCACCTCGGCGGGCAACGTTGTGTCGACCGGCTCGCTGACGATCCCGCTGATGAAACGTGTCGGCTACCGGCCGCAATCGGCCGGCGCGATTGAAGCCGCCGCGTCCACCGGCGGACAGATCATGCCGCCTATCATGGGTGCCGGTGCGTTCATCATGGCCGAGATCACAGGCATTGCCTACACCGATCTCGTGATCGCCGCGCTCATTCCAGCCGTGCTTTATTTCGTGTCGATTTACTTCATGGTCGATTTCGAGGCGCGCAGGCTTGGCATGCGCGGCATGACAAATGAAGAGGTGCCGAAGTTCCGGAACCTGGCGAAGCAGGCCTTCCTGTTCCTGCCGATCATCATTCTCGTGGGCTCCCTGTTCCTCGGTTACTCGGTGATCCGCGCCGGGACGCTCGCGATTGCTTCCGCTGCTGTCGTGAGCTGGCTGACACCTTTCAAGATGGGGCCCCGCGAGATCATCGAGGCGCTGCGCAATGCCTCGCAAATGTCAATCCAGATCATTTCGGTGTGTGCGACCGCAGGCATCATCGTCGGCGTGATCTCACTGACCGGCGTTGGTGCGCGGTTTTCGTCACTTCTTTTCGAACTGGCCGAAACAAGCAAGCTGCTTGCGCTCATTTTCGCGATGATCATCTCGATCATTCTGGGCATGGGAATGCCAACCACAGCGGCCTATGCGGTCGCCGCTTCGGTCGTGGCTCCCGGCTTGATCGAACTCGGGATCGAGCCATTGATCGCGCATTTCTTCGTCTTCTATTTCGCGGTCGTCTCGGCGATCACGCCGCCGGTGGCCCTCGCCGCCTATGCGGGCGCGGCGATTGCCGGGGCCGAACCGATGCGCACTTCCGTGACCGCATTCCGTGTCGGTCTTGCCGCATTCATCGTGCCTTACATGTTCTTCTACAGCCCCGGTCTTCTGATGGAGGCGGGCTGGCTCGAGATCATCCGCAACGCCATTACCGCGATCATTGGTGTCTACTTCCTGTCAGGCGCCGTGCAGGGTTACCTGATGGGTCCGCTTGGACCTATCTGGCGCGTTCTGTTGCTTGGAGCAGCACTGTGCATGATTTCGGGGGACTGGCGAACCGATGTGATCGGCGTTCTGCTGGGAGCGGGTCTCTGGGTGAAGTCGCGGCGCGAGACGCCACTTTCGTCCGCAGCCTGACCGAATTAGGGTACGGATTGCAGCGCGGGCGTCACTGGGTCCGGTGGCAGTTCAAAACGTATTCAGAAATGCACCGCAGAAACCCTGACAAGAGCTTCGTTAGCCCGTCTGCGCGACCTGTGCCTTTCCGCCCAGATCTGCCTCGGCACCGGTTTGCCTGGGGAAACGGGCGAGTGCGCTGAGCATCAGCCAGTCCGGCAGGGCGCGCCGGTATTTTTCCTGTCCGACGACAGTGATGTGTCCGTGCGCAATTTCGCTGCGCAGGTCGCGTATGCCGCGCCACGCTTCGACGAACCGCCGGATATCGGACGAGATCGACAGATCTTCTTCAAAGCCCGGATATTTCAGGCACATGTCGACCTCGCCATCCTCCACCACCAGCCAGAAACGGCTGAAACCCTTGTGGGTGCCGGAAAACGCGAATTCCATCACGATCCGTTCTTCGGGCATCGCATCCACGTTCAGCCTCGTGTGCATGCTCCACGCAAGGAAAGCGGGATCGAGATCTTCTGTTTCCATGTCCCGGGACCATTTCTGCCCCCAGACCGCCAGGCTCATGATGATCGGATCGAGATCCCGCCCGGCGTCGGTGAGTTCGTAGGCAAAGCCACGGCCGTTTTCGAGCGCGCGGCGGGAAATGAGTCCCGCGTGCTCAAGGCTCGACAGGCGCTGGCTCAAAAGCGTGGCGGAAATCTTCGGCACACCCCGGTGAATTTCATTGAAACGCGTGCAGCCATCAATCACCCGGCTGATGACGAGCAGCGTCCAGCGTTCGCAAAGGACTTCTGCAGCCAAGGCAAGCGGGCAGTACTGTCCATAACCCTTATACGGCATCCGGCTCTCCTCACATCTGGCGTCATATCGAAAAAGACTACGGCGGGGCCTGGCTCCGGACAACTCCAGAATCTGGAGTTACTGCACATTCATGAGTTTTTCGCGCCAGCAAATCCCGGCACGCTGCCGTCACGATCAATGCACAACGGACAGCGGACGGCGGTATGGACGATCTTCTCATTTCCCGATTGGCGGACCGTCTCGGCTCGCTTGCCGTCTTTCCCGGCGATGCCGGTTACGACCAGCGCAGGCAGGTCTGGAACGCTTCTGTCGACCGTTTTCCGGCCGGTATCGTTGCCGTCAGCGGCCTGGACGATATCCGCAAGGCAATCATGGCTGCGGCCGCTTGCGGCCTCGGTGTCTGCGTGAAGGGCGGCGGTCACAACATAGCCGGGTCGGCCGTTGCCGACGGCGCTCTGATGATCGATATGGCGGCGCTGAAGCAGATCGAGATCGATGCCAAAAACCGGATCGCACGCGTCGGTGGCGGGGCCACCTGGGGCGATCTCGATGCAGCCGCACAGGCCCACGGACTGGTGGCGCCGGGCGGTGTCGTCTCCTCGACCGGGGTCGCAGGGCTGACCCTCGGGGGCGGGTTTGGTTGGCTTGCGCGGCTTCATGGTCTTGCCGTCGACAATCTTCTTTCGGCCGAGATCGTGCTGGCCGACGGCACGTTCGCAGTGTGCTCACAGAGCGAACACCCGGATCTGTTCTGGGCGCTTCGCGGCGGCGGCGGCAATTTCGGTATCGTGAGCGAATTCACCTTCAGGCTGCATCCCGTTGGTCCTACTGTTCTTTTTGGCCCGACCTTCTTTTCCTTAAAAGACGCACGGGCGGTTCTTTCCGCCTACGCAGAGCACGCCCCGTCTCTGCCACGCACGGCCTGCGTCTGGGCGAACCTGATGACCGCGCCGCCAGCGCCGGTTCTGCCCGAAAGCGATCACGGAACCAAGGTCCTGACGCTGATGCAGTTTCACGCGGGCACGGCGGATGAAGCAAAGGCTGATCTGCACTCACTTTACGCAGATATCGAGCCGCTCGGCAGTGCCTTCGCACCACGCCCCTTTACCGAGGCACAAGGCTTTCTCGATGCCGCCTACGATTTCGGTGCGCGCAACTACTGGCGTGCGCACAACCATCGCACCCTGACACCCCGATTGATCGATCTGCTTGTGGAACTCGCCCCCGGCCTGCCAACGCCGGAATCGGAACTTCTGATCTGCCTTCTTGGCGGTGCGGTTGCCGATGTCAGCGACGATGCCACGGCGTTCCCGCATCGCCGGATCCCGTTCATGACAACGCCCGGCGTGCGCTGGCACGACAAGACGGACGATGCCCGGATGATCGGCTGGCTGAAGCAGATTTCAGACCAGATCGCGGCGCATGCCGTGCCCGGGTCCTACGTCAATTTCATTTCCGAAACCGAAGGCAGCGCGGCGCGCGCCTATGGCCGTAACGTCGCCCGTCTTGCCGCGGTCAAGCGCAAGTACGACCCGGGGAACCTTTTCAGATTCAACCAGAACATCGCTCCAGACGCCGATTCAAAAGGCCAGCGCGCTCGTCTCTCCCGCTGAAGACCAATGCTTGAAAGGACCAACCGATGTTGAATGCTTCCAGACTTGTCCGGCACGCCTTAATCGCCACAACCGGCCTGGCCGTTTTCGCAACCGGGGCGCATGCCACTGAAGGGGCGATGGCCGCGCGCCCCGTCGAACACATGGCAACAGCCGAGCAACCGGCAAAACCGATCAAGGGCTCGGAAGCCCGGCTGTCGCGAACGGCGGGCGGTGCGACGATGACATTGCGCACGTCAGACCTTGTTCCCGGCAACGTAACAACAGCCTGGTGGGTGATCATGACAAGGCCTGAAAACTGTTCGGCAACGCCGTGCACGGCCGAGGACGTCATCGGACGGGCCGCGGAGGTCGGTACGCAGATCGTCTATGCCGACGG
>JBCDEN010000226.1:0-6403 GCA_039179715.1 Pseudomonadota bacterium | reverse complement strand
CGGAGTGGGGAAAGGGATGCGCACCTTTTCTGAAGATGCGCATCCTGTCGAGGGTCGAAAATCGCGCCCCGGCTTACCTGTTGTCCAATTGAGAACGTACACGCTTCAGACCAAGAACAGCGGCCCATACCGGATCACGCCTCTCGGTCTGAAGCGTGTACGTTCTCAATTGGACAACAGGTAAGCCGGGGCGCGATTTTCGACCCTCGACAGGATGCGCATCTTCAGAAAAGGTGCGCATCCCTTTCCCCACTCCGTTCTTTTTCACGCACACCATTCCGCCCCAACGGCAACTGTGTCATGTCAGCGCCGCGCCGGAGCCGGGTGGGCGGTTCGCGGAACCAGGAAGCGTTCGCGGGAGACATGACATTTGAGCGCGCCCGTCCGGCTTTCACATCGACATGGGGAGTGTCTTTTCGCATCCGGCGTCAGGGAGCGTCATCCTCACCGGCGAGCTCCGGGCTGTCGCCGAGCAGATATCTCGGCCCCCGGCCGTGACGGGAAGCCGCGTCGCCCGCGTTATAAAGACTGCAGGATTTCATGGACAGGCACCCGCAGCCGATACATGCGTCCAGTTTGTCGCGAAGTGCTGTCATTCTTTCAATGCGCTCATCGAGATGTTTCCGGAACTCCCGGCTCATTTTGCTCCAGTCCGCCTTGTTCGGTGCGCGCCCTTCGGGCAGCTGTGCCAGGCGGGAGGCGATTTCGGATATCGTGAAGCCGAATTCCTGGGCAACAAGTGCGAAGGACAAACGGCGAATATCGGCACGCATGAACCGGCGCTGGCCACCCCTGTTCCGGGCGGGATGGACGAGCCCCTTTTCCTCGTAGAAGCGGATCGCCGACACGGACAGTCCGGTTCTTTCCGCCAGTTCTCCGATCGAAAGAAGATCGCTCCCCTTCATAACCTTTTTCAAATAAATTCCTTTTTTCCCTTGACCTCAAGTTTACTTGAGGAATTATCTCATGTGTCCACGAGGAGTCAAACCCCGAAAGGACGCATCATGAGCACTGCCTTCCTGGAACATGTCAACGTGACGGTCACCGATCCGGAAGCGACCGCAAAACGGCTGGAAGACTGGTTCGGTTGGAAAATCCGGTGGAAGGGCGCTGCCCTCAACGGCGGCACAACCTACCATATCGGCAACGAGACGAGCTATGTCGCGGCCTATTCTCCCTCAAACGACACGACCCCGGTGACGGGAGAGAGTTACAGCCATCATGGCGGTCTGAACCATATCGCAGTCGTCGTCGACGATCTCGATGCGACAGAGGCGCGGATCAAGGCCGGTGGCTATGCAACCCACAATCACCAGGACTACGAGCCCGGCCGCCGCTTCTATTTTGACGATGACGACGGCATCGAATTCGAAGTGGTGAGCTATCGCTGACTCGCGCGGCCGGTTTCCGGAGCATTGCTCCCGGGAATCGGCGCTTCGGCCCCTCCCCTTCACAATAAGTGCATGCGGGGTTGCACGGCCCTATTTTGGCACTTTCTTCTGACACACTTCCTCATTGGCTAGAATTCCCCGTGTCCGTTCGGCCCGAAAACGGCATGGAGGGGCAACGGGACACCATCGGGAGGGATGCATGAAGCTGGTGCGCAACGAAGAGATCGCCTGGGCCAACGGCCCCGGCTACAGGAAAAAGATCCTGCTGCGGGATGAGGAAATCAACATGGCGGGCGGACTTGTCCAGATTGTCGAGATTCCACCGCACACTCTGGTGAACGAGCACTTTCACAAATCCTGCACGGAGGTGTTTCACGTCCTGTCCGGCAAGGGTGTCTTTCGGATCGAAGGCCGGGAGTTCACTCTTGAACCGGGCCAGACGTTGACCTGCGAACCGCTTGAGGTTCACAGCACCGAGAACCCTTATGATTTTCCGTTCACTTATGTAGTTTTCAAAACCAACGTCGTCGAAAACGATATTTTCTGGTGCGACCGACCGACGATCTAGCACACTTTCCAGCCGTCCTCGTTTGAGCGCCGTCGCGGGCGCATGCGGGCAAGGCGCGCGCAGGTTCGCATGGCCCGGTATTCTTGAGCACGATAACGCAGGGCCCTAATGCCCTGTGAGCACAAGTGCCGTGATCGGGTATCTGAGGGCCTGCCCGCGGATCATGATCGCATGGACAATTCCAACCGTGTCGACAACGTGCAGGAATACAAATTCGCCGGTGCCGAGGGTTTCGTCCGAGGTCAGCCTGTCATGGTTGCTGGTATAGGCATTAACCGAGCAACTGGCCCCCGGAGGAAGCTTGTCGAGCCCGCCTTCATAGAGCGGCTCCAGCATTACGGTCACGGTCCCCTGTTTGGTTGCTGCCTGTGACGTATCGAACAACTGGCTTCCCGCCGAGACCTGGCCGGATGCGATCACATTCTGAACATCGGTGACGACAAGCGGGATGATCGTGAAGGGCACGGATGGGCAGAATGCCTCCGCCACCATGCCCGGTTTCATGACCTGGGCCTCGATCTGACTGAACCCCGCCACGATACGTTCCTGCTGCGAGTCCGCCGGGATCAGAACGCCTGCCGGTCGCATCAGCGGGTTGACGATGTCACCGGGCCGAAGCACGAACTGGCTGACGGTCCCGTCGACGCCGGCATAGACGGTCATCTTGGACAGTTCAACTTCCGCTTCCTGCTGCCGAGCCCTGGCGCTTTCCAGGCTGGCCGGCAGGGCCGTGCTGATTTTCGTTTCGACAAGCTCCTTGTTAGCCTGAGCGGCTGCCAGGGCGCCTTGTCTTGAATCGACCGTGGTCTGCAACTTTTCGATGTCGCGCTCACTGACGACATTGGCATTGCGCTCGAACAGTTCCTGCTTGGTATCAAGCTCATCCTGTGCCTGTTTCAGGGCGGCTTCCGCCTGTTCGACCTGAGCGCTGGCAACAGCAAGCTCGCCTCGTGCGAGCGCGATCTCACCCTCGATTTCGGCAACCTGCTGCTTCGCCGTCGTGACATCGGCTTCCTGGCGGCTGCTGTCCAGCTTGAACAGCGCATCCCCGGCCTTCACCTCGGTATCCAGCGACAACGGCACAAGCACTTCCGATACCCGTCCCGAGCCTTCCGGCAGGATCGGAAGAACGCGGAAGGTGGACACCGCGCTCGTGGAAGAGGGATGAAAATAAAAGATCAGCGTGATCAGCGAGATCGTCAGCATCAGGCAGGACACGATGCCGTAGCGCAACTCGTACCAGACGGAATAGAGCGTGATCTCGTGACCAATCCGCTTGCCCTGGACGTACCGGCGGAACAGGTAATCCGGCAGGATCGTGATCATGGAACAGAATAGGGTTTCAAACACGTCTCCTGACTCCCCTATGCCTTGACTTCTGGCGACGGTTCGGAGGCCGGGCTCTGCGATGCGCTTTCAGACGTGCTTTCGCCACTGCCTTCCAGCGCGGCTTCCACCGCTGTCTTTCCGTCCCCGGCATCGCCGGTCATGGCCTCCTGCTCTTCAAGATAGGCGTCCGCGGCCACGTCGCCCTTTCCGTCGAACTTTTTCGCAATCCGGCTCGCCGAACTCGCGATCGTATCCAGAGGTGTCGTAAAGTCCGGCAGTTGCACAAAGGCAAGCACAAGAGCGGCGACCCAGAAAATCTGATTGTGCGTGAACAGTGCAAGGAGCCCGAGAACCGCAACGAGCTCGAACTGAATACGCCCATGCTTGTGAGCCAGCCGTTCGGGAAGTGAGTGCAGGTAGAGGTAAAAGGTTCCAAGAAGCAGAATGATCACGATAAGCGCTATCAGCACCGTGACCATCATCTGATCGCTGCCGTCTGCCTTGGGAATGAAAAAAGGCAAATGATGAGGTGCGAGTTCGTGCATTTTCTCAGTCATTTTCAATTCCGTAAATCAACTGGTTCGGGACAACCTGTTCCAGTATCAACGCTGCGTCAAACAAAAAGGAAACGGACGACAATGACACCGGCCGCCGGCTTGCCCGAGCGCGCAAAGGCGGGGCTTCTTGCGTTGGCCTTGGTGCCGGAACGGGTTCAAACGCCTTTCAGGAAAGCCGGCGTCAGCGCGGCGCCATGCGGATGGCACCGTCCAGCCGGATCGTTTCGCCATTGAGCATATCGTTCTCGCAGATTGCGCGGACGAGGCTTGCATATTCGTGCGCCTTTCCGAGCCGCGAGGGAAACGGCACCTGCTGGCCAAGCGATTCCTGCACGTCTGGCGACAGTCCGAGCAGCATCGGCGTTTCGAAAATCCCCGGGGCGATCGTCATGACCCGGATACCCGATTTCGAAAGGTCCCGCGCGACGGGCAACGTCATGCCGGCGACCCCGGCCTTGGAGGCGGCATAGGCAACCTGCCCGATCTGACCGTCGAATGCCGCAACGGAGGCCGTCGACACAATGACGCCGCGCCCGCCGTCGGCGGTCGCAGGCGAAAGGTCGGCCATGCCGGTCGCCGCGATCGTCATGCATCTGAATGAGCCGATCAGATTGACCGCGATCACCTTCTCAAACATATCCATCGGGTGCGGCTCGCCGCGTGACGTCGTTTTTGCAACCGGCGCAATGCCTGCGCAATTCACGAGGATCCGCTCCTGACCGTGAGACTTTCGCGCAAGCTCGAAGCCGGCTTCAACGCTTGACTGACTGGTGACGTCAACGTCGGCAAACAGGCCGCCGATCTCGAACGCGGTTTCGCTGCCCTGCTCTTCATTCCGGTCAAAAATCGTGACCTTTACGCCTTCCCCGGCCAGCATTCTTGCCGTGGCAGCCCCCAAGCCGGATGCGCCGCCGGTCACAATCGCAGAAACAGTGGAATCCAGCTTCAAGCGTCTCTCCTATTCATTATATATCTGTATTTTCTATATTTTTCATTTTCTGTTGACGAAAACGTCAATTTCGGAGCGTAAACTGGCTCAGAAGAGGCTGAGGGTCAAGTCCATTCTCCTTCAATCCGCACCTGTCGGAAAGCCCGAGCGCGCGCGCAAATAAACGCCGGGGCTACAGATCAGACAGCACAACCAGATCCACTGGTTCGCGCATGCCGGGGACGGCAACGCCCGGTCTCACCTCCAGCAATGTGGCGTCGTATCCTTGCCTGAGAGCCAGGTCCCATGTCGGCTGATCCGTGAGCGCAGCTGATTTCTGGGCCTTGTTCGCATCCTCCAACTTCGCGGCGCGGTTGACCGCATCTCCGATTACCGTGAATTCCAGTCTGCTCTTGGAGCCGATAACACCCACGGTCACCGTTCCCGCCGCTGCAGCCGTTCCTATCTTGAGTTCCCCCGGCCAACCGGCGGCTACGAAACGCTGCTGCTCCTCCGCCACGCTGGCGACCAGCCTGTCCGCCGCCCTCAGCGCGTCCGCGGCATAGGTCTCGGAAGGATGAACAGCCCCAAAAGTTGCCAGGATCCCGTCGCCCAGAAACTTGTCCACGCGGCCGCCCTCCTGGTTGATCACTTCAACGGCAAGGTTCTGATACTCGGCAAGAACGGCCAACACGACTTCCGGCGGCAGCGTTGCCGAGGTCGAGGTGAAGGAGCGGATGTCGGCATAAAGGATCGCGGCCTCGCGCTGGGTGCCCTCGCCTGCCTCAAGCGACGTATCGGCGTCCGTTATCGACGCGGCGACCTCTGGCGCGAAAAAGCGCCGCAGATCCTTGGCTGCCGCCTGTTCGCGCGTTGCCTCAAACAGCATCGAGCGCCCGCGGTAAAGGGCAACCGACAGGATCACCGTGACGGCGAAGATCACCATCGTCTTGTCCAGTTCGGCACCGATCAGAATGGAATTGCCGGTCAGGTATTCGACGTAGTTCCGCGTGACACGCATGGAATCCATCTCGGCGAAGGCGGCGTAGAACACGAGCCCCAGCCATCCGGCAACGGCGACGAGCCCGGTCGTCAAAACGAAACGCGGGTCGAACCTGAGCGCGCGCAACCCGATGAAGATAAACACGTACATCAGTGTCGGCGCTTTCAGATAGAACGCCGGATGCTGGTCATACTGGATATGAAAAGAGAAGATCAAACCGACGAGAAGGGCCATGTCGACGCCGATCGAGATTAAAAGATACCATTGCGGCAACTCGAAGCGGTAAGACAGTGCAAGACGCAGAACCGTAAACAGGAAATAGGCACCCAGCGCAACCGGCACGAAATTGAACCCGGCCGTTCCCTCCGCCCGAGGCGCGAGCACATAAAGCACTGAAAAGAAAAGCACTAGTCCGAGCTGCACCCAGGAGATGAGACGCTCGGACGAGGCTTCCCGCGCCCTGATTTCAGCACGGACCCTTTCGGGCACGCCCGTTTCGGGAGGTCCGCCCTGAACGATATATCGAAGCGATTGCGAAATTGAACTCATGTTGATCCAGCTTCAGAAACACACCGGAGTGTCCACTTTCAGCAGGAATTTCGCAATAAGCCATGCGTGAATGTGACT
>JBCDEN010000537.1:0-3517 GCA_039179715.1 Pseudomonadota bacterium | reverse complement strand
TCGAGATGAACGCCATCACCGCCACGATGCCGCTGAGCGTGCGCATGCAACGCTCGCCGTTCTTTGACCGCAGCCACGCGGCAAGCCCTAACGGATATATCGTCTACAACAACACGCTAATGGCGACCGGCTTCACGTCGATGGAGGAAGAATATCACCACCTGAAATCCGCCGTGCAGATCTGGGATGTCGGCTGCGAGCGGCAGATAGAGATTGTAGGCCCGGATGCGGCGAAGCTGGTTCAGATGTCGACGCCCCGCGATCTCAGCCGCATGAAGGATGATCAGTGTTTCTACATCCCGACCGTCGAGGGCGCGGGATGCATGACCAACGATCCGGTGCTGGTGAAGGTCGATGAAGATCGGTTCTGGGTCTCGATCTCGGATAGCGACCTGATCCTCTTCTACAAAGGCGTCGTCAACCCAGATCATCTTCGCGCCCGCGGCGTGGGTGCGGCGGAAGAAGTCGATGTCCTCGCTGCCGAAGGTCAGTCTTTCGTCAAACCTCAGGCCCAGTCCGTCCTGCCGTACGATGCGTGCGCTGATCAGCACATTGTTTGTCGGGGCTTCGGTTATCTCGGTTCCCGTCGGACGGGGTTTCAGCAGCTGCGACTTCCACCAGTGCGGCGCCGGCTTTTCGTAGATCCGACGTACCGGCCCGTTGGCGACTTCCGCTTCGAAGGTCTTGCAGGCGCCCAGCAGCTTCCCGATCCAGTCGGGTTCGGCGCGCTCGTCGTCATCTATGAGGGCGATCCAGTCCGGATCATGCGCGAGCGCCGCTTCCAGGGCCGTGTTGCGGGCGAAGGGAATGCCCCGGCGCGGCTCGTGATGAAAGAAGACCGGGATGGCGAATGCCGCCTTCGCATCTGCTTCCGCCTCGCCTGTGAAGAACGGCACGGCGTCGTTTTCAACAACAACAACGGAAAGGTCCGTTTCCTTTGGCCGGACCTGCTTGTCGAGGCTGTCGAGGCAGGCCTTGAGCATATTCGGACGCTGCGCCGTGCAAACGGCGATGACCAGTTTCTGGGCCATTTGGTAAATTCGATCCTCAGGTCGGCAAATCTCGGCAGTGTCGCGGCTCGAGCAGGGGTTTGGCGCAACACACGCGTGCTGTCAAAGGAATTCCGCAAACCCCGCTTTCCAGAACGCTGTATGCGCGCTACGGTTTGGGATACGGATCATAGCTCTAACCCTTTGAGCGATTGCGAAAACGCAACAGTGTTTGGGAGGACACGAATGAAGGGACAGATGATGCACCGTCCGCTGAAGATTGCGGACATCATCACCTTTGCCGCGGCCAACTATCCGAATGGCGAACTCGTTTCCGTGCGAACGGAGGGCGATATCCATCGAACCACCTATCGGGAGACGGCGCACCGCGTGGCGCAACTGGCGCACGGGCTCAGGAAGCTCGGTGTCAGTCCGGGCGACAGGATCGCGACGCTTGCCTGGAACGGCTACCGGCATTTCGAACTTTATTACGCGATCTCCGGCATCGGTGCCGTCTGCCACACCATCAACCCGCGGCTGTCCGCGGAGCAGATGATCTACATCGTCAACCATGCGCAGGACAGGATCCTGTTCTGCGACACGACATTTGTTCCAATCATCGAAAAGCTGCGCACTCATCTTCCGGAAGACCTGCGCGTCGTCATCATGACGGACAGGGCGCACATGCCGGAAACCTCGCTTGAGGGGGCGGTGTGTTACGAAGAGTTGCTTGACGGCGAGCCGCAGGAGATCGACTGGCCGGACTTCGACGAGAACCAGGCCGCCGGTCTTTGTTATACGTCCGGGACGACGGGAAATCCGAAGGGCACCCTGTTTTCGCACCGCTCGACCCTGCTGCACGCGTTCACGCTGTGCATCACCATCCCCAAGGTCTTGCAGGAAGGAACCCGGATCCTTCCGGTCGTGCCGCTGTTTCACGTCAACGCATGGGGATTGCCCTATGCCGCCCCGCTGTCCGGCGCGAGCCTGATTTTCCCGGGCGGTGCGCTGGACGGGAAGAGCCTTTTCGATCTCCTCGACAGGGAGAAGGTGTTTTCCGCATGGGGCGTGCCGACCGTCTGGCTCGGCCTCATGAACGAGATCAACCAGAGAGGCCGGTTGCCTGACGGGTTCGGCGACGTCGTCATTGGCGGTTCTGCCGCGCCGCGGACGCTGATCGAGGCATTCGAGACCAAGGGCGTCAATGTCTGTCATGCCTGGGGCATGACCGAGATGAGCCCGCTCGGAACCCAGTGCAATCTGCCGCCGGACATGGCGGACCTGCCGCAGGAACAACGCATTGACCGCAAACAGTCGCAGGGACGCGGTGTCTTTGGCGTCGACATGAAAATCGTTGACGATGCGGGCAACCGCCTGCCGCACGACGGCAAGTCTCAGGGGCACCTCTATGTGCGCGGCAACACGATCACCTCCGGCTATTTCGAGGACGCGGAAGCCTCCGGGCCGGTGTTCGATGCGGACGGGTGGTTCTGCACGGGCGACATTGCGGTGATTGATCCGCAGGGCTTTCTGCAGATCACCGACCGGTCGAAGGACCTGATCAAGTCCGGCGGCGAGTGGATCAGTTCGCTCGATCTTGAAAACATCGTCATGTCGCATCCAGGCGTTGCCAATTGTGCGGTGATCGCCGTGCCGGACCCCAAATGGGATGAGCGTCCCCTGCTGGTGGTTGTGCCGAGGGAGGATGCGCAACCCAACGAGGACGAACTGCTGGCCTTGCTGGCGGACAGGCTCGCCAAGTGGCAGGTTCCCGACGAAATCGTCATTGTCGAGCAGCTGCCGCTTACGGCAACGGGCAAGGTCTCAAAGCTCACGCTCAGAAAGCAGCACGCCGAGGGCGGTCTATGACGCCGGACGAGCTCTTCGGCCTGTCTGGCAAGACGGCGCTTGTCACCGGAGGCGCGACGGGGATCGGCCGGATGGCGGCTGAGGGTCTCATGGCCGCAGGTGCCAGAGTGCTGATCGCAAGCCGGAAGGAAGACGCCTGCCGGGCGGCCGCCGATGAGCTGAATGCAGCCGGTTACAGCGGCAGCGCAGAAGGGTTCGCAGGCGACGTTGCGAGCGAGGAAGGGATCGACGCGCTCAGTGCGGAAATCGGCAATCGTTGCGACAGTCTCAACATTCTGATGAACAATGCCGGCACCAGCTGGGGCATGCCGCTTGGCGCGTTTCCCTATTTTGCCTGGGACCGCGTGTTGCAGCTCAACGTCACCGGTTTGTTTCACCTGACCCAGAAGCTGTTTCCGCTTCTGGAGCAGGCGGCAAGCGATGATGACCCGGCCCGTGTCGTCAATGTCGGCTCCGTGATGGGGGAGCTGCCGCATGGCGACCGTGCCTATAGTTACGCCGCTTCCAGGCTGCCGTCCATCACCTGACGAAAATCCTTGCCAAGGAACTCGCCGGCAGGCGCATCACGGTCAATGCGCTTGCGCCGGGACCCTTCGTCAGCAAAATGACCGCCTTTGCGACCGCCGATGAAGACGTCAGGCAAAGGGTGGGTGCCCAGG
>JBCDEN010000712.1:0-2477 GCA_039179715.1 Pseudomonadota bacterium | reverse complement strand
GCCGAAGATCTTTCCTATCTCATGCATCGCAATGTCGAGGAACAGCGCAAGCTCTCCAGGGCAGCGCTCGAGACGCTTGCGATCATTGCCTATCATCAGCCGGTCACGCGCGCGGAAATCGAGGAGATCAGGGGCGTCTCCACCTCCAAGGGCACGCTGGACGTGTTGCTGGAAACCACCTGGATCAGGATGCGCGGCCGGCGGCGCACGCCGGGGCGGCCGGTCACCTATGGAACAACCGAGCAGTTCCTGGTCCATTTCGGGCTTGAAAATGTCAAGGATCTTCCGGGGCTTGAGGAGTTGAAAGGTGCCGGATTGCTCGACAGTGCGGTTCCCGCTTCCTTTGTCGTCCCAACTCCGAATGACGAGGTGGCATTGACGGAAGACGAAGATCCTTTAGAAGACGGGTCTTTCTTTGATGACGATGCGGAAGAGACCGCCGGAGCTTGATGCCACAGGAAGACAAGCCGCAATTGTCCAGCGGAAACGGACATTCTCCGGGCTGGGGTCCGCCCGGATCCGCCGGTGCCACGATCGCCGCTGGCCTCGTCTTTGAAGACATCTCGCACGACTACGACGGCGTGCCGTCCGTCAGGGAGCTGAACCTTTCGGTTGCCCCCGGGGAAATTCTTTGCCTCCTGGGGCATTCCGGCTGCGGAAAAACGACCCTGATGCGGATCGCCGCAGGCGTTGAGAGGCAGAGCCACGGCAGGGTCCTGATCAATGGACACGAGATTGCAGGCGATTCGGTGTTTTTGCCGCCGGAAAAGCGCGGCGTCGGCCTGATGTTCCAGGACTATGCCCTGTTTCCGCATATGAACATTCTTTCAAACGTGATGTTCGGCCTGACGGGGCTTTCAAAAGCGGAGGCGCAGGCCGCAGCTCTTGCCGCGCTTGGCCGGGTTGGCCTCGCGGACTATGCCTCGGACTATCCACATGCCCTTTCCGGCGGTGAACAGCAGCGCGTCGCGTTGGCGCGCGCCCTGGTGCCGCGCCCCGGCATCCTTTTGATGGATGAACCCTTTTCGGGGCTCGACAAGCGCTTGCGCGACAGCGTGCGCGATCAGACGATGGACGTGATCCGCGAAACACGCGCGACCTGTATCATCGTGACCCATGATCCTGAAGAAGCGATGCGGATGGGCGATAGGATTGCGCTGATGCGCCGGGGACGGCTTGTTCAGCACGGCACGGCATCCGAGCTCTACAACACACCGGTCGACTTGTTCGCGGCCTGTTTCTTTTCCGAACTGAACCAGATCGATGGCACGGTGACCTCGGCAGGTGTTGAAACCGCGCTTGGATTAATGCAATCGGACAAGGGAGAGCAGGGCGAACATGTCGATGTCTGTGTCCGGCCCCAGGGAATCAGCGTTAACAAGGCGGGATTGTGCGGGGTTGCGGGCCGCATCACGTCAAAGAGATTCGTCGGCGAAGTCGATTTGCTGTCCATTGCGATCGACGGGCTCGTCCATCCGGTGCAGGCAAGAGTTCGTGCCGGAAACACCTGGGAGACGGGAATGGACGTCGCGGTTGATACTGATCCTAAAGACGTGCTTGTTTTTTCCCGTAAGGAGTCCCAAGTCTAGGGTAAGTGAATTCCCTGAGTGTCATCAATCTGTCTAACGGCAAAAAATGTTCTTCAGGTGTATGTTGCAGGGAGAGGGCCGTTTTTGTAAAAGGGCCGAAGGGCTTTGAAGCCGTTTATAAGGAGTTTGGCGTATGGGCATTAGTATTTGGCAGATCTTGATCATCGCAGTGGTGGTGGTTCTGCTGTTCGGACGTGGCAAGATTTCCGAACTCATGGGCGATGTTGCCAAGGGCATCAAGAGCTTCAAAAAAGGCATGGCCGAAGACGACACAGCCGAGTCTCCGAAGACCATCGATCATCAGGCCGGCGACGCGGCACCGTCTGCGAAAGCTGAAGATCAGACCAAGGCGAGCTGATCTAATCTGCATCGCGTCTCCCTAAGGGACGAGAGTTCTCATGTTCGATATCGGCTGGACCGAGCTCATGGTGATTGCGTGTATTGCAATCATCGTCGTAGGGCCAAAAGACCTGCCGCGCATGTTGCGCACGCTTGGGCAGACACTGGGGAAGATGCGGCGCATGTCGCGGGAGTTCCAGTCGACGTTCAATGACGCCCTGCGCGAGGCAGAGCAGCAGGCCGACATAGCCGACATGAAAAAACAGGTTGAGGACGCGGCCAATTTCAATCCGCTTGGCGACCTGAAGAAATCGATCGAGGAAGACGCGGCACAAAAGGCATCCAGGCCGATGACGACCAAACCGGCGTCTGCCGACCAGGAAGCGGCCTCGGACACGGCCCCTCCGACAGAGACCGTAACTGCGGATGCCGAACCGAAACCGGCAGCTGCCAAGGCCGACACCGCGAACACGCCGGACAAGGCTCCTGCGACGGAAGATGTTAAGGCATGAGCCAGGAAGATATCGACGCCTCGAAGGCACCCTTGAT
>JBCDEN010000486.1:0-3887 GCA_039179715.1 Pseudomonadota bacterium | reverse complement strand
GGCGAGCGCGCCGATCCGGAAACGGTCAACTGGGCGATCGATCAGCTGCAGGTGCCGGTGATCGATCACTGGTGGCAAACCGAAACCGGGTGGTGCATCGTCGGCAACCCGCTCGGTCTTGGCCAATTGCCGGTCAAGCCCGGTTCACCGACGGTGCCGATGCCGGGCTACGACGTCCAGGTGCTTGACGATGCCGGTCATCCGCTGGGCGCGAACACGCTGGGCAACATCGTCGTGAAACTGCCGCTCCCGCCGAGCGTTCTGCCGACGCTGTGGAACGCTGACCAGCGCTTCTTCGATGCCTACCTTGCCGAGTTCCCCGGCTACTACAAGACATCCGATGCCGGGATCATCGACGACGACGGCTATCTGTCGATCATGGCGCGGACCGACGATATCATCAACGTGGCCGGACACCGTCTTTCGACAGGCGGCATGGAAGAGGTTCTGGCAACCCATCCGGACGTTGCCGAATGCGCCGTCATCGGCATTGCGGACAAGCTGAAAGGACAGCTGCCCTGCGGTTTCGTGGTCTTGAAATCGGGCGTCGACCGCGACCACGGCGATATCGAGCGCGAGCTTGTGAAACTGGTGCGCGAGAAGATCGGTCCGGTGGCAGCCTTCAAGATCGCCATAACGGTGGAGCGGCTGCCGAAGACACGGTCCGGCAAGATCCTGCGCGGAACCATGCGTCAGATTGCTGATGGGGAAAGGTACAAGATGCCGGCGACCATCGATGATCCGGCGATTCTGGAGGAAATCACTGACGCTTTGAAATCACACGGGATTTCCGCCTAAAGAGCGAAAGTGACCCAACCGCAGGCACGGATCGGCCATCGACAGCGCCGGTTTTGAGACTTATGGTCGGGCTGGCGTGCGCCTGTTTTCGGGCGGCAATCAGTCAGTGAACCGTGAGGTTTTTCGTGTCTTTGGAAAATAAGGTTGCGATCGTCACCGGTGGAGCCAGAGGGATCGGTTTCGCCATCGCCAAACGATTTGTAAGCGACGGAGCCAAGGTGGTTGTCGCGGACATTGATGACGCGGCAGGAGAGGAAACGGCCGAAGATCTCGGCAACCTCGGCGATGTGACATACATCCACTGCAATGTCGGCGAGCGCCTTGATGTGCGCAACATGGTGGCCGAAACGCTCAACGGGTACGGCGATATCGACATTCTGGTCAACAACGCCGGGATTGTCGGCGGGGCCGATTTCCTTGAGCTGGAGGAAGACGATTTCGACCGGATCCTTTCGGTCAACCTGAAGGGCGCGTTCCTGTGCTCTCAGGCCGTCGCCCGGCACATGGTCGAGAAGGTTGAAAATGGCGGCGAGCCGGGCTGCATCATCAACATGTCGTCGATCAATTCCGTGCTCGCGATCCCGAACCAGATACCCTACTGCGTTTCCAAGGGCGGCGTTTCGCAGCTCACCAAGGTGACCGCGCTGGCGCTGGCTCCCCACGGGATACGGGTGAATGCAATCGGACCCGGATCGATCATGACGGACATGCTTGCGGCGGTGAACAGCGATCCCGCTGCAAAGAAACGCGTCATGTCGCGGACGCCGCTGCAGCGCATCGGCGAACCTTCCGAAATTGCCGGTGTCGCGGCGTTTCTCGCGTCGCGCGACGCCAGTTACGTCACGGGCCAGACGATCATGGCCGACGGCGGCAGGATGCCGCTCAACTATACCGTCGCGGTGCCGGATGACGACTGAAACGTGAGGTCTGCCGCCGCAAGCACTTTGGGCTGTCATGCGATGGCCGCCGGCTTGTGCCGGCGGCCAATTTTCATTCAGGCTCGAGGCCGACGCCGCAACCGGCCGGTCAGTTGATTTCCTGAACCTTCATCACCAGGTCGGGCCAATTCCTCTGGTTCTCGATGTCATGTTCCAGACCCTGCTCGTCGGCAATGGCGAACCGCTTGACGGCGGGTGTCTTGCTGGTTGCCTGATAGAGCCAGTAGGCCTCCGCCTTGAGCGCGTCCTGGATCGGCCGGTCGATGGACTCGTAGACCATCTGCTTGCAGGCATTGATGGATTCGGCGGGAAACTGGGCGATGCGTTGCGCCAGATTGTCCACGTAGTCGCCGATTTCATCCGGCTCCAGCGCCTTGTTGATCGTGCCCATTGCCTCTGCTTCGTCGGCGTCGAAGTCGCGAGCGCTCAGGATGATTTCAAGGGCGCGGCCGAGGCCTGTCTGGCGTGCCATGCGCGAAGCACCGCCGCCGCAGGGCAAGATGCCCATGCCGACTTCCATCTGCATGAACTTGAACTTGCCGCGGGCCGCAAAGCGCATGTCGAGGGCCAGCGCAAGTTCATGCCCGCCACCGCGCGCAAATCCCTCCAGTTTCGCGATGGTTGCCTGCGGGACCTTGCTGATGCGCTCGCAAACCGCCTGCAGGTCCAGTAGTTCTGCTTCGCCGCGGGAAACGGCCTCGGTCGACATGTCCTTCAGCAGTTCGGTGTCATAGTGACAGACCCAGATTTCCGGGTTGGCCGACTGGAAAACAACCACCTTCGTGTCCCGGTCTCTCTCAAGCCGCATGGCCAGGCTGTTCAAATCGGCCAGCATTTCCTGGCCCTGAACGTTCACGGTGCCGAAATCGAAGGTCACTGTTGCGATAGCGTTTTCCACCTTCACGTCGAAGGTGGTGAAATTGTCGTATTTCATCGAGACGATCCTTGTCCAAATAGCGATGAGTGAATTCGTTCCCGGCAGTCTGATCCAGGACGGTTTGGCGCCAGGGGAAGGACTTGGCGCGTCACACCGCAACACTTAATTCAACCGGTTTTCGTATTTAATTAGGTAAAAACTGGTTTCAGAAAATGGATTTTGCTATGAAAGAGACGTTTGGTTGTCCTGGGCAGCCAGATGCTGACCACGCAAATCGGCTCAATCCCGATACCAGAACGCAGACAAGCGCTGCATTCACCCGGTTTCCGGGTTGACGCACCGAAGAACCGGCCAATTAAATCGAAATGGGACTGAGATTATGGATACGGACTGTATCAGGCTTTTCGTGCTTGCCGCCGACATGCTGAATATCAGCGCGGCCGGGCGTGAGCTCGGCCTGGCGCAAGCCGTGGCGAGCGCGCGCTTGTCCAAACTGGAAAAGCAGGTCGGTTCCGATCTTTTGCACCGCTCGACGCGCAAGGTATCGCTGTCCCTGGAAGGGGCGGAATTTCTCCCCTTTGCCAGGGAGATACTGGCTCAGGAAGATGCCTTCCTTGCAGCCCAGGGCCATCATGGCAAGGAGATCAAGGGAACCTTGCGCTTCGCGGCGCCGAGTTCGTTCGCGCAGATGTTCATTGCGCCGGTGCTTGGCGAGTTTCTCGACCGGTATCCGAAAATCGACCTTCAACTGCGGTTGTCCGATACGCAGATGGACCTGATCGAAGGTGCGTTTGACCTCGCGTTGCGCAATTACGCGATCGAGGACAGCAGTCTGAGGGCCCGAAAGCTGGCTGACGACAGGCGTATCCTGTGCGCGTCCCCCGATTACCTTTCCCGCTGCGAGACGCCTGCGACACCCGACGACCTGCGCGGCCACCGACTGCTGGTCTTCCGGGACGGTCCGCCAAGGAAGCTCGAGGCCCAGGAAACCGGGGCAACTGCCATGTTCCCGCCACCGGGTGCCCAAAACCGGCTGGTTTTCGATGACGGTACCTGCATGCGTGTGGCGACCGTGAACGGGTCGGGCATCTCGATGAATTCGTACTGGAGCGTCCACGACGATATCAAACAGGGAACCCTGGTACGGGTTCTGCCGGACTACGAAGTCCGGGACGGATCGGCCATCTGGCTGGTCTATCCGCGTTCGAACGTTCTGACCGCCAAGGTCCGCGTGTTCATTGACTTCCTGATCGAGAAGATCGGCAAGCCCCCGG
>JBCDEN010000445.1:0-4246 GCA_039179715.1 Pseudomonadota bacterium | reverse complement strand
GCCCAACCCATTCCCGTTTCCGGCGGCCTGGCGCAGATCGGTGTCAGCATCGGCTGGGCAACCGCCCCCAAACACGCCGATACCGCCTCCCACCTCCTGGCTCTCGCCGACCAGGCGCTCTATCACGCCAAGGAAAACGGTCGCAACATGGCAGTGTGTATCGAGGATCTTTATCGGCAGAACCCTGTGGTAACTCCGGCCGGAAACAGCGGTGGACAGCGCGCGGCCGGGTGAAAATCCAGCGCCGCAGCAGGACCGTTCTTGCAATACGCTGCGCAGTTTGAACGATTCGGCGGAATCTCGCCGGATCGGCAATAACGACAGGTTCGGAGCCCTTTGAGCGCCGTTGCCGCGCGGAAGTGTCCACACATTATCTGACGGACGCGCGAGAAATCCGCATCGGCCGCCGGCAGGAAACCGCAGCTGGAAAAGACCGTTAGTTCAGGAATTTATACCCTTGCGAGGGCAGCTAGGCCGCATCGCCTCCCTGCCGGCTTGCATGCGAGGGTCAATCCCGGGGCGCAAAAGGTTAACAAACAATTGACAACGCGAAGACGCTGTCGGGATAGTTGGCATTGGTAAGCGCCCGCAACCGGGCGCGATGGTATCTCAGCGTATTGGTGGAGTGGTCCTATGCTGACCCGCAGGAGTTCGCGTTCGCGCGGGCACCGGGATTTTTTGCGCCCGATTCTCGGCATACTGGGAGCGCTGCTCGTCGCGAGCTGCGGACCATCGGGGACGAATTATCTAACGGAAGGCATCGGCTCCAATCTTGCGACCTCGGAAGCCGATATCGTAGCGACCAGCAACCTGCAGAACAGGTATTTCGCCTATCTTTGTCAGCAGGCAGGGCTTTCGGCCAGCATGTCGTCCTATGCCTCCAGCACCTGCCATATCCATCCCGTCCACGATCCAAAATGGCTGATCGTTGTCGCACAGGGCATGAATGATATCGACCGCCGCTGCGATGCCTATCTGCAATGGCTGGACAACCAGAAAAGGTCCCGGGGCCCGATCCAGAGCCAGATCGGATCGATCCGCGCCGCGACCACCGGTATCATGGGTGTCACCGATGCATCGGCGACAGCTCTGACCGTTGCCGGCCTGGCGTTCGACCTCATTTCAAAGAGCGTCGAGAACTACCAAAGCCGCCTGCTTCTGGAAGTGGAATCCTCGACCGTGAATTCCATCGTGCTCAACACCCGCAGGCAGTTCAGGGCCGATTTCCGGCAAAACCGGATAGAGGTCACCAACAGGCCGCAGGCAGAGTTCGTGCTGCGATCCTACCTGCGCCTGTGCCTGCCCTTTGCGATCGAGGCCAACATCAACAATTACTCGACGCTCGGCTCCAGCGGCATCGCGCCGACGCCGGAAAACTCCATCAACTGGTCGCCCCAGAGCGGCCTGACCATCGGCGCAGCCGGTGGCGGCGTGGAGAGGACTTTCACCGCACGCGACGAGCTTACCGTCGACCCGGCCCCACCCCCCGGACAGCAAATTTCAGGGGCAATCACAAACTGGGAAAAGACCCTGACCGCCAGCGACCTCACGTCAATCCAGAAGCTGCTCTGCATTTCTTCGCCGGCAAGTAACTTCGGCACCAGAACTCGCGCTGGAATTAAGTTCTGGTCAGAATTTGACTTCCCCGGGGACTCGAGCAGTCAACTAGATGACAGACGCGGTGCGGCAATTCTCGGGGAAGCACGTGCAATCGATGGTTCCTGTGAAACGGATCGCTTCAAGAACTACTATGAACGGAACCTTTTCGAAAAAGACCCTGACGCTGAAGCAGTATTCGTTTCAGCGATCATGAAAGAATCCGGAACCGAAAATACAACGAATACAAAGCTTGAAGAAGTCAGAACAGTTATCGTAGCTCTAAAAGATAACCCAAAGTTCGAACAATTCGACTTTTCGATACCTGGTGCAGGCAAAGATGAGGTGACCCCGGAATTCTACAAGCTCATATCGCCTTGATCCTGTGTATGGTAGGGTACGTTTCTTCAATTTCTAGTTTACGGGCCACGCCATGTTTTTCAGAGCCAAATCAGGTAGTGGAGTTTTTCTGTACCCTCAGCAACCCTCAAACCCGATAACGCTCGAGGAAAAATCAAATCGCGACCCGTTGTTGCCCGACGTTCTCCTTAAAGCCGTCGAGGAAGACGAAACGAAGACCTGGTTCAAGGTTGAAGCGCAGTTCATGGGCGGCGACAAGGTAGGCTGGGTGCGAGCCATCGAGGTCGATCCTTTAGATCCACCCGAACCCGAGCCGCTGGAACCCTGGTCCTTCGTCAAGAATTGCACACTGGCCGCGCGGATGATCAACAAGGCGGCCGAAGCGGACGGTTATGGCATCAACCGCGATTTCCTGATCGCTTACGCGCTCGCTCATACGGGTACGAAAACCGACTCCGTTCCCCAGAACATCGTCGAAACACTCGACGGCACCGAGCGCCGCGGGCCATTTTCGCTCACCGCTGCCGAATGGAAAGCCTTTGTCGACAGTGACTGGAACGAAGCGGGCTATCTTGAGCGCGACATCGATGTGCCGGTGTTTCAGTGCTATGGTTTTGGCTACCGGACCTTCGAAGCAACCAGGGCGCTCAGCGAGCGCTTTTCGACCGAAGACCGCACGGCTGCGAGCGGGCCCTGGATGCCGACAACGATTGAGCTTTTCCTGTGCCTCGCCTGCGGCAAGGATCTCGCGATCGCCTATATCGAAAAACTGGACAACGCCCCGGATGCGAAGTTCATCCCGCTGCTGACTGCCGCGAACGCTGCAGAAGCTCCCACCATCCTGAAGCGCTACAAGAAATTCTTCGGCACGGAGACCGACGATCTTTCGCTCAAGGAGGTTGACGACAAGATCTTCGCCGTGTTCGACGCGGCCTTGAAGCGATCCTTCACGCTTGTGCGTGAGCTGACGCCGGAAGACCTCATCTACATGACGGTCGACAAGCTGCCCTGGTATGTGAAAGCGCGCGAAGAGATGGTCAAGGGCGTCAAGGAGACCGGCAGCCCGCCCAATCCGGATGTTCTGAAATACTTCAAGGCAACGGGCTATTCCACCAGCCGGGAAGACCCCTGGTGCGGCGCATTCATCGCCTGGTGTCTTGCGAATTCCGGATCTGAAATTGCCGCAAAATCCGTCAATAAGGCAACAGCGGCGCGCGCGGCCAGCTGGAAGACCTGGGGCGATGTTGAAGTGCCGGTCGGCGCCTGGGAAAAGACGGCAATCCCGGTCGGGTCCGTTGTCGTGCTCAGGCCAAGAAGCGGTACGACGGATTCCTCCGGCCATGTCGGCTTTTTCGTAGAAGCGGATGGCGACAGGGTATCCCTGCTTGGTGGCAACCAGAGCGACAGCGTCAAGGTCTCAAAGTTCGACAAGCGCCAGGTTGTCGCGATCCGCATGCTCCTCGGGTTCGACGCGGAGCCCTCCCAGAGCAGCGGCCCGGGCACGGAGGACCCGAATTTCGGCGATGGAACGCTCGGCCCTTTCACCAAAGCGGACTGGAGCAAGTACATCGACGTTCTCGGTCAGCGCGAGTCCACCAACAACTATGCGGCCGTCAACTCGATCGGCTATTCAGGCCGCTGGCAGTTCGGTGCCCTCGCCCTCATCGATGGCGACTATGTGAAAAGCGGTGCGACCACGCGCCTTCTTGCACAGGATCGGTGGTGGCTCGGCAAGAAGGGCGTGGCATCGCGTCTCGACTGGCTGGAGAACACGAACAACTGCCAGGACCTGGAAATGATTGCCTACACCCGAAGGAATTACCGCAGTCTTCTGAACAACCGGGACAGCAAGAAGGTCATGGAGACCCTGATCGACAATGCCGACAAGGCCGCCCTGGCGGGTGTTCTGGCAGCGTCACACCTTCTTGGCGCGGGCGGCGCACGCAAGATGATGAAAGGGGTCGACGGATCCGACGCCAATGGTGTCAAGGGCAGCCAGTATTTCGCGCTCCTGTCCAATGCCTTCGGCGGAGGCTCCACGCCGCCGAGGATCTGACCGGGCGTGACATGACATCCCCGCAAACGCCCTCCTGACACCCTGGTGTCAGGAGACTGACAGGAAGTCAGGAAAACCCGTCCGAAGTGACCGCCACCCCCTTTCCACGCGCGCACAACCGGACCATATTGCAGCCATGCAGAAGCGTTCCTCCAAAACCCGTTCCGAAGACACCGCCACGCCCGAAGGCTTCGGCGAAGCTCCGCAGAAACCCCTGTCCGGCAAACCGCTCTC
>JBCDEN010000228.1:0-6378 GCA_039179715.1 Pseudomonadota bacterium | reverse complement strand
GTTCAGATCGCGTTTGCCCTGGTGTATCTGGGCGTTGCCCTCATTCTGCTTCTGTCGGCGATCTGGATCGGGTTCGGATTCGCAAACCGTCTTGTTTCTCCCATTCGCGTGTTGATCTCGGCTGCCGACGAAGTTTCCAAGGGCAACCTCGCGGTCAAGGTTCAGACGGAAAAATCGGGTGGGGACCTGACCAATCTCGGACTGACATTCAACAAGATGACCGGTCAGCTTCTGGGACAGAGGGACGCGCTGCTTGCGGCAAACGAGCAGATCGATCGCCGCCGGCGGTTCAACGAGGCTGTTCTGTCCGGGGTGTCGACAAGCGTGATCGGTGTCGACGACGAGGCGTCCATCATGCTGATCAACCGGTCTGCGCTGGAACTGCTTCAACTCGACGAGGTGCAGATCCTCAACAGGCCGTTGACGGAAGTCGTGCCCGAACTTGCCGATTGCATTGACAGCGTTCTTGAGAAATCAACCGACAAACTTCCCGAGACGCAGATCGAAGTCACGCGACATGGCCGCCTGCGTACCCTGAATGTGCGCATCACAAGCGAGCAGTCGACGCGGCGCGAACATGGATTTGTCGTGACGCTTGATGACATCACCGATCTCGTCTCCGCGCAGCGGAATTCCGCCTGGGCCGATGTCGCCCGCAGGATCGCCCATGAAATCAAGAACCCGCTGACGCCGATCCAGCTGTCCGCGGAACGCATCCGCCGGCGGTATGGCAAACGCATCGAGGAAGACCGGGAAGTCTTCGACCAGTGTATCGACACCATAGTCAGGCAGGTGGGAGATATCGGCCAGATGGTCGATGAATTCTCCTCCTTTGCCCGGATGCGCAAGCCCAACAAGATCAGTTCGGATCTTCGCGAAGCGGTGCGGGACGCCGCTTTCATGCAGTCGGTCGCCAATCCGGAAATTTCGGTTACGGCCGATGTTCCCGATACGCCGGTAACTGCCGTGTTCGATCCACGTCTCGTCGGCCAGGCCCTTACCAACGTGGTGAAGAATGCCACCGAGGCCGTCTCGGCAAGGGCAGGCGACGAATTGCCGGACGGCAGGGTTCTCGTCCGTCTGCGCGGGGAGAGCGATGACATGCCGGGACGGATTGTCGTTGACGTGATCGACAACGGCGTCGGGCTGCCGGAGGAAAACCGCAGCCGATTGCTGGAGCCGTACATGACGACGCGGGAAAAGGGGACCGGCCTCGGCCTCGCGATCGTGCGGAAGATTATGGAAGACCACGGCGGTGGCGTCGAATTGCTGGACGCCCCGAAATCAACCCCTGATGCAACAGGCACTCTGGTGCGGCTCACTCTGGCAGCTTCTGCCGAAGTCGAAGCAGAGAGCAACGAACAAGAGCAAGCAGTGACAGCTCATGGCGCATGATATTCTAGTTGTAGATGATGAAACCGATATCCGGGAAATGATTGCAGGTATCCTGGACGACGACGGCTACGGGACGCGTACGGCGCACGATTCCGACAGCGCACTCGCGGCGGTCAAGGAACGCAAGCCATCACTTGTGATCCTCGATATCTGGCTGCAGGGGAGCCGGCTCGACGGGCTTGCTCTTCTTGACATTCTGAAGGAAACGGATCCGGACCTGCCGGTGGTGATCATTTCAGGTCACGGCAACATCGAAACGGCCGTTTCCGCGATCAAACGCGGTGCCTACGATTACATCGAGAAACCGTTCAAGGCCGATCGGCTCATTCACAACGTCGAGCGGGCGCTTGAAGCCTCCAGCCTCAAGCGCGAGATCCGGGATCTCAAGCAACGCAGCGGCGAGACCAGCGAAATCATCGGCGGATCGTCCGCAGCGCACAACTTGCGCCAGACCATCCAGAAAATCTCCGGTACCAACAGTCGGATCCTGATCGTCGGCCCGTCCGGTGCCGGCAAGGAACGTGCGGCGCGGATGATCCACGACCAGTCGCCGCGCACGAAGAGCCCCTTTGTCGTGCTGAATGCCGCCACCATCACGCCGGAGCGCATGGAGGAGGAGCTTTTCGGCATCGAGGACGAAAACGGCAATCTGAGAAAGATCGGCGCGCTTGAAGAAGCCCATGGCGGAACACTCTATCTCGACGAAGTCGCCGATATGCCGGCCGAGACGCAGGGGAAAATTCTCCGGGTCCTTGTGGAACAGAGTTTCGCGCGCGTCGGCGGAACCCAAAAGGTTCAGGTCGATATCCGGATCTTGTCCTCGACGTCCAAGAACCTGGAAGAACATATTACCTCCGGTCTGTTCCGCCAGGACCTGTACCACCGGCTCAGCGTTGTTCCGCTTCGGGTGCCGGGACTTGCGGAGCGGCGTGAGGACATACCGGTTCTGGTTCATCATTTCATGGAACAGATTTCCGCGGCCTCCGGCATTCCGCTGCGACCGATCGGGGACGACGCCATGGCGGTCCTGCAGACGCATGACTGGCCCGGTAACGTCCGTCAGCTGCGCAACAATGTCGAGCGGCTGATGATTCTGAGCCGGGGTGAGCCCGACAGCACGATTACAGCGGATCTGCTGCCGTCCGAGATCGGCGAAACACTGCCGAACCTGCCGACATCCGGAACGGGCGAGCACCTGATGTCGGTGCCGCTTCGCGAGGCACGCGAGATCTTTGAACGGGAATACTTGCAAGCGCAGATAAAGCGTTTTGACGGCAATATCTCAAGGACGGCAGAATTCGTGGGGATGGAACGGTCTGCCTTGCACCGCAAACTGAAAACACTTGGAATGACCTGAAAACGGTAACGTCCATCAAGGGAAAGAGGTCTTTCCATGAAAATCGTCATTTGCGGCGCCGGCCAGGTCGGGTACGGGATTGCAGAGCGGCTGGCCGCCGAGCAAAACGACGTTTCCGTCATCGATTCCTCGCCTCAATTGATCAACGCGATCGGCGATCAGCTCGATGTGCGCGGTTTTGTCGGCCACGGTGCGCATCCCGATATTCTGGCGCAGGCAGGCGCGGAAGAAGCGGACATGATCGTCGCGGTTACGCTCTACGACGAAGTCAACATGGTCGCCTGCCAGGTGGCGCATTCCCTCTTCAACGTGCCGACAAAGGTCGCCCGTATTCGGGCTCAATCCTACCTGCAGGGCCGCTGGCGCAATTTGTTCTCGCGCGACAACATGCCGATCGACGTAATCATTTCGCCGGAGATCGAAGTCGGAGAAATGGTATTGCGGCGTCTGGCGCTGCCGGGTGCCGTTGAAACCGTCCGGTTCGCGGATGACCATGTCGTCGTTGTCGGGATCATGTGCGAGGAGGACTGTCCGGTTGTCGACACGCCGCTTCGACAGCTGACCGAGCTTTTTCCCGATCTCGGGGCCGTCGTTGTCGGGCTGTACCGGAACAACAGCCTTTTCGTACCGAAAAGCAGCGACAGCATTCTGTCAGGAGACCTGGCCTATGTGGTGGCCCGGCGCGACCAGGTGCGCAGGACGTTGAGCATTTTCGGGCACGAGGAGCCGGAAGCCGCCAAAGTGGTGATCGCCGGAGGCGGCAATATCGGGCTTTATGTTGCAAAAGCGCTTGAGCAGCGTCAGAGCGGTACGAAGATCAAGCTGATCGAGGCGTCGCGCGAGCGAGCGATGTCGGTCGCGGATGAACTCAAACGCTCCGTCATCCTTCACGGCAGTGCACTGGACCAGATCATTCTGAACGAAGCCGATGCCGGCGATGCAGACACGATGGTCGCGCTCACGAACGAGGACGAGGTCAATATCCTGGCGTCCGTCATGGCCAAGAAGCTCGGGTGCCGGCGGTCCCTTTCGCTCCTGAACAATCCGAGCTATCCGGCGTTTGCAAATGCTCTGGGTATCGATGCATTCATCAACCCGCGGGCCGTCACGATATCCAGGATCCTGCAGCATGTGCGCCGAGGCAGAATTCGCGGTGTTCATTCGTTGCAGAACGGCGCCGCCGAGATCGTCGAAGCAGAGGCGCTCGACACATCGCCCCTGGTCGGCAAGCCTTTGAGGGTCATCGATCTGCCCTCCGGAATTCGTGTGGGGGCCGTTTTCAGGGACGGTGAGGTGCTAACGCCAAACGGGGAACTGCAGATCCAGGCGCAGGATCGTATCGTCATATTCGCCGTCGCCAATCGTGTCCGGCAGGTCGAGCAGATGGTCCGTGTGAGCCTCGATTTCTTTTAGGCGATTTGCCTCTAATCTGAGCTTGCAATTATCTGACCGAACGTTCAAAAATGTTCCCAAGGCCCGTGTGCCGGGTGTGTTTCTTGCTTGCTTTGGAGTGTTCATGAGCCGGATTGCTTATGTCAACGGTCAGTACGTTCGTCATGGCGATGCCGCGGTGCATGTAGAAGACCGCGGCTATCAGTTTGCAGACGGTGTTTATGAGGTTTGCGAAGTCTGGCACGGCAAGATCGTCGATATGCCGAGGCATCTCGACCGTCTGAACCGGTCTCTGAGCGAACTTCAGATCGACTGGCCGATGAGCCGGAGCGCCGTCGAATTCGTTTTGAGGCAGGTCGTTCGCAGGAACCTGGTCAAAAACGGGCTGGTCTACATCCAGGTTACGCGCGGCGTGGCCAAGAGGGATCACTTTTTCCCCTCTGACGATGTTGCACCATCGATTGTCGTCACGGCCAAATCCACCAGTCCCGCTGCGGCGGAAGCCCAGGCCGAAAAGGGCATCTCCGTTGTCAGCTATCCGGAAAACCGCTGGCCGCGTGTCGACATCAAGACGGTGGCCCTGCTGCCAAATGTGCTGGCAAAGCAGCACGCAAAGGAAAATGGCGGCAAGGAAGCCTGGTATATCGATGCCGATGGCAATGTCACCGAAGGCGGATCGACCAATGCGTGGATCGTGACGAAGGATGGAGCGCTTGTTACAAGACCGGCAGAGAACGGAATTCTCCGCGGGATCACACGGGCGGTGGTGCTCGATCTTGTCGAAAGGGAAGGTCTCACGTTCGAAGAACGGCCGTTCAGCCTCGAAGAAGCCTTTGAAGCCAAGGAAGCATTTGTTACCGCAGCGTCAACTCTTGTGATGCCGGTCACGCGTGTCGACGGCAGGGTTGTCGGGAACGGGCATCCGGGTTCTGTTGCATTGCGATTGCGTGAACTGTTCCATACTGCTACTGATTTGCAGACGGCTTGACTGAATTGGTCTTGTCTATGGATATAAATACGACGTAAAAGGGGCTGAGGCAGACAGCTCTTTTGAGTGGGCGAAACAAAACGCGGGCAGAACTTCAAACCTTAATGTTTGAAATTCAATAGCTTTTGACGGTAAGCTGCCGACAAAGCCGGATGCTCGGCCGCATCCGGGGGTAAAACAGGATAAAAACACTGATGGCTGAGCGCGCACAAAATCTCCAAGACACTTTCCTCAACCACGTTCGCAAACAAAAAACTCCCCTGACAATTTTTCTCATCAACGGTGTGAAATTGCAGGGTGTCGTGACCTGGTTCGACAATTTTTGCGTTCTGTTGCGCCGGGACGGGCATTCCCAGCTCGTCTATAAGCACGCGATTTCCACAATTATGCCAAACGGCCCTGTTCAACTGTTCGATCAGGCTGAGGAAAACGCTGAAAAGGCTGGCTGATTGAAACCCAAGTCTCGCGCAGACGATTTTTCGAAATCAAACGGGCCCGAAGAACCAGGGCATAAAACGCTCGGAATGAAAGACACTGGGGTGGATCGCCTGCCTCAACCCTTCCGTGCGATGATTATCGAGCCGGTGCTGCAATTGCGTGGCGAGGCCGGTCAGCAGGACCTGCGCGGCAACCGCAGTCCGGAAGCACGCCTTGAAGAGGCGATCGGCCTGAGCGCCGCCATCAACCTGCAGATCATCCACTCCGGTGTCGTCAAGGTGAACAACCCCAAGCCGGGCTCCCTGTTCGGTGAGGGCAAGGTTGCAGAGCTTGCCGGCATAGTAGCGAGCGAAGATCTTGATCTCGTTGTCATAGATCATCCCCTGTCTCCCGTGCAGCAGCGAAACCTTGAGCGCCGGCTGAAGACGAAGGTCATCGACAGGACCGGTCTCATTCTGGAGATTTTCGGCGATCGGGCGCGCACGAAGGAAGGCCGCCTGCAGGTCGATCTTGCCCACCTGACCTGGCAGAAAAGCCGCCTCGTGCGCTCCTGGACACACCTGGAGCGGCAAAGGGGCGGGGCCGGCTTCATGGGTGGCCCGGGCGAAACCCAGATCGAGGCCGACCGGCGGCAGATCCAGGACCGCATCATTGCACTGCAAAAGCAGTTGGAGAGCGTTCGCCGCACACGCAATCTGCACCGGAAAAAGCGCAAGAAGATACCGCAGCCGGTCGTCGCGCTGGTTGGTTACACCAACGCCGGCAAGTCGACCCTCTTCAACCGGCTGACCGAAGCGGATGTGTTTGC
>JBCDEN010000211.1:0-6602 GCA_039179715.1 Pseudomonadota bacterium | reverse complement strand
CTGCAACGTTTGTCCTGCGGTGCGATTCGCGGTCCCGATCCGATCGCGTGGATTGCCGCAAAATGACCCGGTTTGCGCGCCGCATCCGTCTCCGTCGGAGACGTTTCCTACCACATGCTTTTTGCAGCGCGGCCCGGCCATTCCGCATCGTAGGCGTCCCCATCGAACCCTTGTTTGATCTCCTGCATGATCATTCCGGGAGAGGGCAATGAGCCCGGTTCCCTGATGTTATCAGGCGTCCACAGACCGGCGCGCATAATCGCGCGCGCGCACTGGAAATAAACCGCCTCGATACCGATGACGATCACCGAACGTGGAAGACATCCCTCCATCTCGAAGGACCCCAGAAGATCCGGGTCGACCGAAATTCCGGCAGTGCCGTTGATTCTGAGCACGTTGTTCCAGCCGGGAATCATGAACATCAGCGACACGCGTGGGTCGCGGACGATGTTGCGGAGCGAATCGATGCGGTTGTTTCCGCGGCGATCCGGCATCAGCAGCGTTTTCTCGTCTCGAATCCGCACCACGCTCCCCTGGTCTCCGCGCGGTGAACAGTCAAGACCCTCGGGCCCGCAGGTTGACAGGGCACAGAAGGGCGATGCTTCAATGATGCTGCGGTAATGATCGCTAAGGAAGCCGATTTCCTTGATCGTCGAGGCTTCGCCCGCAACGCCGTAGTGGGAGTGCAGGTCCTCGAGCGACTCGATGAATGACATGAGGCGGTATCCTGATGAAAATAGGGGCAATGAGCCGGATTATCGGACAATACTGCGGTGCCTTGCAGCGCGTCAATTTTGTCGGCCACAACCTATTGGACATGCCGGTGTGCAACTTTGGTCTAACTGGCGGATCAAAGGCTAAAAACTAGGCACTTGTCAGTAGTATGTTTGCAGTGCAGCATGAAATCGACTAACGCGCTAAAAATAATGCTAAAAAAAGTTTTCGCACTGCGAAAAGGGAAGCCGTTTTTCTCTAATCTGAAGCATGAATACTTCGAAAGTCTAATAAAGTGTTGAACTGGCACGATCCGATAGTCGTATTGCTGATTTGTAATGACTTTTTCTACAGTCCGTTCAGCTTGCGGTTTTGACGTTGAGGATCCGGTTTTCCGGTCGGGGAACACTCCAGAACTGCTGGCGGCTGTACAGCTACTGCAGGCGCGTCCGAAGGGGGCGTGCCGATCCTTTCTGGGAGGAAAGTATGAGTTTAATACGTAAACCCCTAAATCGTCGTTCGATTTTGCGTGCTGGCGCCCTTGGCGGCAGTGCCCTGGCGATGCCAACGATCTTCACGAGCCGCGCATGGTCTGCCGGCTACCTGAATGAGCCGACCGGCGCGACGGTTACACTGGGTTTCAACGTGCCCCAAACCGGCCCTTACGCGGATGAAGGTGCTGACGAACTGCGCGCATACCAGCTTGCAGTCGAGCACCTGAATGGCGAAGGCGACGGCGGCATGCTCAACACGTTCTCGTCCAAGGCGCTCAAGGGCAATGGTATCCTTGGCAAGAAGGTCGAGTATGTCACGGGTGACACGCAGACCAAGTCGGACGCGGCACGCGCGTCGGCGAAGTCCATGATCGAAAAAGACGGCGCCATCATGATCACCGGCGGTTCATCGTCTGGTGTGGCTGTTGCCGTTCAGGCGCTCTGCCAGGAGGCAGGCGTGATCTTCATGGCCGGTCTGACCCACTCCAACGACACCACCGGTAAAGACAAGAAAGCCAACGGCTTCCGTCACTTCTTCAACTCCTACATGTCCGGTGCCGCACTGGCTCCGGTTCTCAAGAACGCGTATGGCGATGACCGCAAGGCCTATCACCTGACCGCCGACTACAACTGGGGTTACACCACCGAGCAGGCTGTTCGTGAATCGACGGAATCCCTGGGTTGGGAGACGGTCGAAACCGTCAAGACGCCTCTGGCCGCAACAGACTTCTCGGCATACATCACGCCGGTTCTGCAGTCCGATGCCGATGTGCTCGTCTTGAACCACTACGGCGGCAACATGGTGAACTCGCTCACCAATGCCGTTCAGTTCGGCCTGCGCGACAAGCAGGTGAACGGCAAGAACTTCGAGATCATCGTTCCGCTGTACTCCCGCCTGATGGCCAAGGGTGCCGGTGAAAACGTTAAGGGCATCTTCGGTTCCACGAACTGGCACTGGTCGCTTCAGGACGAAGGCTCCAAGGCATTCGTTCAGTCCTTCGGTCAGAAATACGGCTTCCCGCCGAGCCAGGCAGCCCACACGACCTACGTTCAGGCGCTCCTGTACGCAGATGCGTGTGAGCGCGCGGGCACGTTCAATCCGTGCGGTGTTGTCGAAGCCCTCGAAGGCTTTGAGTTCGACGGTCTTGGCAACGGCAAGACGCTCTACAGGGCAGAAGACCACCAGTGCTTCAAGGACGTTCTGGTCGTGAAGGGTAAGGAAAACCCGAGCTCCGCATTCGACCTTCTGGAAATCGTCGAAGTGACGCCGGCTGCTCAGGTTACCTATCCGCCGGATCATCCGCAGTTCGCGGGCGGTGCACTGGGAACCTGTAACCCGGGCGCTTGATATCCATGAAAACGGAGGGACGGGGCGCGCGTCGCCCTGTCCCTTTTATTAGAAATAGTGCGTGGTTGGGGATTTTGACTCGCGCTGATGATCCGAGTTGATAGCGATGGACGCGATACTTCTTCAAATTCTGAACGGTCTCGATAAAGGGTCAGCCTACGCGCTGATTGCCTTGGGCCTTACCCTCATTTTCGGAACGCTCGGAGTGGTGAACTTCGCTCACGGCGCACTGTTCATGATCGGGGCGTTCTGCGCGGTCACGCTGAGCCGTCTGCTGTCATTGTCGTTCGTCACGATCGATGAAACCCAGAAGGACTTTCTCGGCAATCCCCTGAAGGTCGAGACACCATATGTCGAGGCCTGGTTTGGGCCGGAGACGGGGGCCGCGATAATAGACTGGTCGGTCCCGCTTGCGATCCTGTTTTCCATACCGATCATGGCACTGGTCGGGCTGTTCATGGAGCGCGGCCTCATCAAGTATTTCTACAAGCGCCCTCATGCGGACCAAATCCTGGTAACCTTCGGCCTTGCCATCGTGCTCCAGGAGATCATCAAGTATTTCTTCGGAGCCAACCCGATCCCGACCCCGGCGCCCGACGTTTTCGCAGGCAGCCTCGATTTCGGCGTGATGCTCGGGATGGATCCGAATATCATCATCTATCCGTACTGGCGTATCGTTTATTTCCTGTTCGCTGCGGTCATCATCGGCGCAGTTTTTGCGTTTCTGCAATTCACGACCTTCGGAATGGTCGTTCGAGCAGGGATGGCTGACCGGCAGACCGTCGGGTTGCTCGGCATCAATATTGACAAGCGCTTCACGGTGATGTTCGCGCTTGCTGCCGTGGTCGCCGGGCTTGCAGGTGTCATGTACGCACCGATCAATTCACCGAACTACCACATGGGAATGGACTTCCTCGTGCTGAGCTTCGTCGTCGTGGTTGTCGGCGGAATGGGCTCGCTGCCGGGCGCCGTCCTGGCTGGCTTCCTGCTTGGAATTCTTGAGAGTTTCGCCTCCATGGCGCAAGTCGTCGCTTTGCTGCCCGGAATCAACCAGATCATCATTTATCTCGTTGCAATCGTGATCCTCCTGACCCGTCCGCGGGGTCTGATGGGCCGCAAAGGCGTTATGGAGAGCTAAATCATGTTTGGACTCAACAAAAAAGATACGTCGCTCTTCTTTCTGGTTTTGCTCCTGGTGGCCTTGGCACCGTTCCTGCTGAACCCGTTCCCGGAAGGCTCGGAGCTGGCGCAGTTCAACGCCGGTTACCCGGATCTGATGCAGCGGTTCCTGATTTTCGGTATCTTCGCGATTGGTTTCAACATCCTGTTCGGCCTGACCGGCTACCTGAGCTTCGGTCACGCCGCTTTCCTGGGTGTCGGTTCCTATGCCGGTGTCTGGATGATGAAGCTGCTGACCATGAACGTCATTCCGGCGATCTTCATGTCGGTCGTCTTCGCCGGACTGTTCTCCCTGCTGGTCGGCTACATCTCGCTGCGGCGTTCCGGGATCTACTTCTCGATATTGACGCTGGCCTTCGCGCAGATGTCGTTCTCCCTCGCTTATTCGGTGCTGACGCCGATCACCAACGGGGAAACCGGTCTTCAGCTGGCGCTCGATGATCCCCGCATTCTTGGCGTCAGCTCGGAAAACGGTGCCATTCCTGCAGCGAATTTCTTCGGTATTCCGATGCGAGAGAGTTTCGAGCTGGGCGTGGGTGGATGGCTGTTCACGTTCAACGCCGGGTATTACCTGTGCGCCGTGGTCATGATGATCGCATTCTATGTTGCCATCAGGATCTTCCGCTCGCCATTCGGCATGATGCTGCGCGCGGTCAAGTCCAACCAGCAGCGCATGAACTTCACGGGCCTGAACAGCAGACCCTACACGCTTGCGGCCTTTGTCATCTCCGGAATGTATGCCGGGCTGGCAGGCGGGCTGATGGTTGCAATGGATCCGCTGGCGGGTGCTGAACGCATGCAGTGGACAGCTTCCGGAGAGGTCGTTCTGATGACGATCCTCGGCGGGGCAGGGACTCTGATCGGTCCGGTGCTCGGTGCGGGCTTCATCAAGTATTGCGAGAACATCTTCTCCAAGATCAACGACAACATCCTCTACGACTGGTTCGCCGCGCTTCCGCAGGGTGTTGCCGACTTCCTCGTCTTCGTCATTCATCCCTTCATCGGCAAGGGATGGCACCTGACGCTCGGTATCATGTTCATGCTGATCGTGATCTTCCTGCCGGGTGGCATCATGGAAGGCGTGGAACGGATCGGAAGGCTCTTCAAACGCAAACCGTCCAAGGACGGGAGTGCCACTGCGCGTCCCAAGGCCGCCCCAGCTGAATAAGGTGAAATGACATGGAAATCTTGCGTGTCGAGGGCGTGAACAAATCTTTCGGCGGACTGAGAGCCCTCAATGAGGTCAACTTCTCCGTCGAGGAAGGCACCGTTCAGGCGATCATCGGCCCGAATGGCGCCGGCAAATCGACCTTCCTCAATTGCCTGATCGGCAGGCTCGTGCCGGACACGGGCAGCGTCATGTTTGGCGATATCTCGCTGACCGGGATGAAACCCTTCGAGATCAACCAGGTAGGTATTTCGCGGGTTTTCCAGACGCCCGAGATTTTCGGGGATCTCACGCTCATGGAAAACATCATGATCCCGGCGCTGGCCAAGCGCGACGGCGAATTCAAGTTGCATGCGTTCACGGATGTCGGCAAGGACACCGAGATCCGTGACAAGGCGGAGCACATGCTGGAAGACGTCGGCCTTGTCGAGAAGAAGGACACGGTGGCCGACAGCCTTTCGCGCGGCGACAAGCGCCGTCTTGAGTTGGCCATGTGCCTGTCGCAGGATCCCAAGCTTCTCCTGCTGGACGAGCCGACTGCCGGCATGTCCAGGGCCGACACCAACAACACGATCGATCTTTTGAAGCGGATCGGCGATCGCGGCATTACCAAGGTGGTCATCGAGCACGACATGCATGTCGTGTTCTCGCTTGCCGACAAGGTAACCGTCCTTGCACAGGGCGCGATCATCGCCGAAGGCAAGCCTGAAGACATCAAGGGTGATCCGCGCGTTCAGGAAGCCTATCTCGGAGGAGCACACCTGTGAGCATTCTCGAAGATCAGTTCGCAGGTAAAACAGCACCTGCCGTCAAGCCCCAGAAGGCGCGCGGAACGGCGCCGGCCTATTTCTCGGCCTGGGACCTTCACTCCTACTACGGCGAAAGTTACATCGTTCAGGGCATCAGCTTCGATGTGCGCGAGGGCGAAATTCTGGCGTTGCTCGGTCGGAACGGCGCAGGCAAGACCTCAACGCTTCGCACCATTGCGCGCATGGATGATCCCAACCTGACCCACGGCGAAATCTGGCTCGACCACCAGCCGCTTCATGACATGCAGAGCTATCAGGCAGCCCGTGTAGGCGTCGGACTTGTGCCGGAGGACCGGCGGATCATTCAAGGTCTGACGGTTCAGGAAAATCTGGAACTCTCGCAGATCGCCGAACCCAAAGGCTGGTCTATTGAGCGGATTTACGACCACTTCCCGCGGCTTGCCGAGCGCCGGGCGCAGGAAGCGGTGACGATGTCGGGCGGTGAACAGCAGATGCTGGCCGTGGCCCGGATCCTGGCCCGCGACATCAAATTGCTTCTTCTGGACGAGCCATACGAGGGTCTTGCCCCCGTGATCGTTCAGGAGATCGAGCGCATTCTCGAAGGTGTCAAGGAACTCGGCATCACCACGATCATCGTGGAGCAGAACGCAATCGCCGCGCTTCATCTGGCTGACCGCGCCGTCATTCTTGATATGGGCGAGGTCGTCTTTGACGGCACGGCACAGGAAGTTCTCGACAACGAAGAACTGCGTCAGGAGTATCTTGCGATCTGACGGAATAACAATTGGACAATCATTGGCCGGCGCATCGCGTCGGCCTTTTTTTGTCTCCGGCGGTTTTCGGTGTGGTCATCCGGGGCGGAGGACGGCTAAATATGACCTGCGCAGTTTCTTGAGTCGGAACGGTGGTTTCAGTGTCCATTTTCAGAT
>JBCDEN010000717.1:0-2412 GCA_039179715.1 Pseudomonadota bacterium | reverse complement strand
GTTCCGAACCCGGTTTCGGAACAGCCGTGCGCGCCGTATGTCACACCCGGCACCCACCGAAATCGTTTCAGTCCGGACTCGTTTGAATGATATCCTTGCACGGACCGACCGCGACACGGAGCGAGCATGCCGGCCCTCAGACTACCCCCGCCCCTCAGGTTTCTCGAACGCCTGCGCGCCATGCAGGAAGAAGAAAGGCAGCAGGCGCTCTCAAACCCCTTCCTGGCGCAAGCGCTCGAAAAGGAAAAGATGGAGGGGCATCGGCTGGCGATCATTGCCCGAACGGTTGCGCTGATCCTGATCGGCCTCCTCCTGCCCTTTTTGAATTTCAGCCCGAGCGTTCTTTTCTATGAAGCCACGTTGCTGATGTTCATTGCACTTGGCTGGCTGCAACTGCGGCTTGCAAGTGTCGGCTATTCGAAGTCGGAGCTGTTGCTGATATTTGCAGATGTCGGCCTGCTGACACTCCTGTTCGTCACACCCAACCCCTTTCTGAGCCAGGACGTGCCGACGGCCTTCATGTACCGGTTCGACAACTTCATCTACTTCTTCATTTTCCTTGCCCTCGGCACGCTGGCCTATTCGTACCGGACTGTCTGGGCCATGGGCACCTGGATTGTCGCGCTGTGGCTGATCGGTTCCGTGGGCGTTTCCTGGCTCGGACACAAGATACCGGAGCTGAGCACCGCTGCGGCGAGTGCACTCGCCGGGTATCCTCTCATAGAAGACGAACTGGATCCGAACAGCGTCCAACCCGGCGTGCGTGTGCAGGAGCTGGTTGTCATGCTGATTGTCGCCGCAATCCTGGCCATCAAGGGATGGCGGTCAAACCAGCTCCTCATGCGTCAGGCAAACATCGCTGCAGAACGCGCGAACCTGTCGCGGTACTTTCCCTCCAGCCTTGTCGATGTCCTGGCATCCACCGACCGGGACATCGGCGCGGTGCGCACGCAGGACGTTGCCGTCCTGTTCACCGACATTGTCGGCTTCACCAAATATGCGGAAGAACACTCGCCGGAAGAGGTGATGGACCTCTTGCGTCATTATCATGCCTTCGTGGAACGCTCGATTTTCCAGAACGGCGGCACGCTCGACAAATATCTGGGCGATGGTGTCATGGCGACCTTCGGCACGCCTGAAACCGGTCCGGGTGACGCAGCCAACGCGCTCAAGGCGGCCATGCAGCTGATTGAAGAGACCGAAAGTTTCAACAAGGACCGGGAGGCGCAGGGCCGGGTGCCCGTCAACGTCTCGATCGGCGTTCACTTCGGTCCGGTGATCCTGGGTGATATCGGTCCGTCCCGCAGGCTGGAATTTGCCGTCGTCGGGGACACGGTCAATGTCGCGAGCAGACTTGAAGCCTCCACACGCGAACTCGGATGCAAATGCGTTGTCAGCGAGGAACTCATGCGCCGGGCCGGACAGGCAGAAGGGTCCAGCGAGCCCGCGGCCAGGTTCGCGCACCGGAGGCCCATCAAGCTGCGGGGACGGCAAAACGAAATCGACGTCTGGACGGTTTGAGCGGCCTCGGCTTCTCAATCCACAAGAGCGCACTATCTGACTCACAAGGCGCTGCTGCCAGGATTTGTGTCCCCTTCCCAGCACGCAGCAGATCGGATTGGCCTGTTGAACATTTTTGAACCGTCAGCCCCTTTGAAGCTGGGGCCATACCTGCACATCGCAGACACGGACCTTCACATTCTGTCGGTTTTTGACGACCTGAAATACGACCGTTCGGATGCCGACATGCTGTCGCCCGCGATGCGCCGCCACGTGGTGCAGCGGCTCGAAAAGTTCGGCTACAGGCAGACGTCAGGCACGGTCATCAAACACGGACAATCGGGCATCAGCGGTTTGATGCCGAAGTTTCATGCCCTCGGTGCGTCGCCGTTCGACATCACCCGCTATGCGCCGAAACGGCCTGAAGACTTTTACATCCTCACGCCGACGCAAACGGCCTGCCAGTTCGTCGATGCTTATCCGCACGAAGAGGCTGTCGACCGAGTGAAGGCGCTGATCGAAAAACAGCCGGTCAATCTCCTGCGCCTGCAGGATTTCCTGGAGCATAAGCCTGCACACCAGGAGTTCCTTGCCGCCATCGGACATCTGAAATTCGTTCAGCGGGCGGCCGTGCAATCCGATCCGCTGCGCAGCATGCGCGCGCTCAGATAACCGGTGGCACGTCCGCTGCAAGGTTTTCGGGCGGCATCCTGACACACTGGCCGGAGTCCACAGGCGGCTCACCATGTCCCCGCGGGCGCCATCACCGCGTCACCCAGCGCGAAAACCACGCCGGTAGTCGGTCGGCGAGACATTGAGGGTGCGCATGAACGCCCGGCGCATGCGCTCTTCATCTTTGAAACCGCACTGCGCGGCGATCTGCCTGATGGTTTTGTCACTCGTCTCCAGAAG
>JBCDEN010000795.1:0-2034 GCA_039179715.1 Pseudomonadota bacterium | reverse complement strand
TGGAGCGCTGCGTGTTGCCGATCTGTCCAGTTGCCTTTTCGAAAGAAAGGACACGGGCGGCAAAGCCCCCGGTTTTGCAGGCATACTGGACAAGGTGGAAGGTGTCGGACCTGCCGCGATCAGAACCCTGTTTTTTCGCGGCCGCAACGGGTGGAACAAGGTTGAGGTTCACGAAAAAGGCATGGTCTCCCCGGCCCGGGCGCTGCCGGGTCACTTGCGTGCCCTTCTGCCGCGTCTCAATGCGTCCGGCGGAGCTCGGGAGAAACTTGAAAAGGCGGCGCAAAGATTCGACGGACGGGAATCTGTCAGCGAGCTGGATGTGCCGGTGCGGATCGGTGTCGACTTTTGCGCCGCGACGCATTGCGGAAGCGTTCTGATATCCGGCTGGCTGCTGAATCCGGAAGATCACACCGAAGCCGTCTACCTGCGCGCCGGCGAGCGGTCTTCGCGGCTGGACCAGACCTGGACGACACAGAACCGGCCGGATGTGACGGCAACCTTTGAGAACCTGTCGCCGTTTCTGGGGGAGGCATCGGGCCGTGACGGCCACGGGTTTCTTTCGTTCATTCCAGACATGAGCAACGGCCTGGACGACAAACCCTATCTGGAGGTCGTTCTCAGAGACGGACGCTCGGCCTATGCGCCGATTGCACTCGGGCGCACCTCGCTGCGATCCGCGCTGCGCCGTCTTGTCGCCGGGCTCGATCCAACGATTGCGTCTGCGACCGACATCATCGAACGACAGTTTCTTCCCCTGCTCGGAGCAGTGTCGCTCACCGGGCCGACCGTGGAGGGCATAAAGGACATCGGTCCGATGCCGGAAGCGCCGTCGACCTCCATCGTGATCGGGTCCGACGGATCGATTGACAAGCTGAGAACGCTTCTGCCGGTGCTTGCGCTTGATCCGTTCTTGAGGGGCACGCCGATTGTTGTCTGCGCCGCCGAAACGGCGATCGGCGAACAGTTTCAGGAAATTGCGCGCCTCGGGGCCTTTTACGGCCTGCCGCTCAGGATCGTGTCGGCAGGCAAAGTGGAAGACACACTTGATGCGATGCAGGCCGGTCTTCACGCAGCGCCTTCGGAAACCGTTGTCTGCCTCGGTTCAGGCGTGGTGCCTCTTTTACCCGGGTGGGCGGATCAACTGGTGGCGGAGTTCCAGAAGCATAAGGAAGGCTGTCTGGTGACGCCGACCGTGCTCTACGAAGACGATACGATCCGCTGGGCCGGAACCTGGATCGACCAGGACGGTGAGACGCATGTCCTGAAACAACACTATGTCGGGTATCCGCGGCGGACGCTGATGGGTGCCGAGGCCAGCGAAGTCGTGGCTGCAACGTTCGATTGCTGCGTCTTGTCCAAAACCGCGTTTCTGGCATCCGGAGGGTTTGCCCGCAATTACCTCGGCACCGATGAAAAGGGACTCGACGCCACTTTGAAGCTGCGGAGCGCCGGCGTGAAGTCCATCTGGGTGCCGCAGGTCGAGATGGTTCATCCCGAAGACGGTCAGGGAAACGAACGTCTTTGGCACAAGCTTGTCGGTCAGCACGACCGGAAACAGTTTGACCATTTGTGGGGCGGACGGCTCGGTGCACTGAAGGAGGGTCTGCAATGAGTGGCATGCCTCCGGCAACGCAGGAAACCGATGCCGATGCCGATGAGACCCTGCGGGTGCTTGTCATTTCGCATGGCCACCCGGTGCTGTCGCTCGGCGGTGCCGAAGTTGCTTCCTACAATCTTCATCTCGGTCTGAAATCTTCGGCGGTATCGCAGTCGTTCTTTCTCGCCCGGGTCGGCGATGACTACCCGAGGCATGGGCGGTCGGCGCTTATGGGTGTCGCGGATGCGGAGGACGAACTGCTTTACCACGCAGACGAATACGATCACTTCCTGGTCTCGAACCGCAACACGGGCGACCTGCAAACCGATCTGCGCCGCTTCGTGCGCTCCCTGAACCCGGATGTGGTTCACTTCCATCATTTTATCGGTCTCGGCCTGGAGGCTCTTCATGTCGTGCGAAGCGCGCTTCCGAACACG
>JBCDEN010000503.1:0-3779 GCA_039179715.1 Pseudomonadota bacterium | reverse complement strand
GCGCCCTGCGCTACGATGAAATCAACGTGGCAGCCTTCACCGCGCTGAAATCCCTTGACATGCCCGTCATCGCAGCCATCGAGGGACCGTGTCTCGGCGGCGGTCTCGGCCTTGCGCTTGCCTGTGATCTCCGGATTGCGTCCAGAACCGCATTCTTCGGAATCCCGGCTTCAAAACTCGGCTTGGCCTATCCCCCCGAAGCATTTTCGGATCTTCTGGAGACCGTCTCTTCCTCCAACGCAAAACGAATCCTGTTTACCGGAGACCGTTTTGCAGCGGAAGACGCCCTTCAGATGGGCCTGATCACCGAAACGGTGGATCCTTCCAAGCTTCAGGGGCGTATCAACGCGCTCTGCGACACGCTCGTCTCCAACGCGCCTCTTTCGATCTGGGCCGCCAAACGGTCGTGAACGACATGAGCGCAAAGACGGCGCGCGACCCCGCAATCCACCGCCAGAATGCGCAGACCTGCATTGAAAGCGCCGACTACCGGGAGGGATGCCGCGCCTTTCTGGAAAAACGGCATCCCGAATTTACCGGAAGCTGACTTGCGTTTTCGCAGCGAACGGAGCTTGCGGTCTTTCAGATGCTGGAAATTGATGATTCAAAGTCTCAGGCGGTCTTCAGAAACCTATGAAAGATAGCCACTTTCCGCACCTCAAACCTGTTCCGCTTCCGATTTCAACTCAACGAGAAAATCTTCCACCGCAGTGGCGAAAACGTCGTTCCGATCGCCGGCGACCATGTGCCCTGCATCCTGAATATCTGTGAATTTCGCGTGTGGAACATGCTCAAGGAATTCCTTCACATGATCCATCGAGACAAGTTCGGAGTTGCGGCCGCGCACGAGGAGCACAGGCAGGGAAAGATTGCCGGCTGCCGCAAGCATGTTCGCCTGGACTTCCTCCGCTACGCTGTGATCCCTGTTCTGCCTCGACTTCAGGAAGGCTGGATCCCAATGCCAGCGATAGCGCCCGTCTCCGTGAAGACGGAGGTTCTTGGAAAGTCCCGAAAGATCTTTTGGACGGCTCCGGTTGGGCAGATAGCGTGAGATGGCTTCAGCCGCCTCTTCCACATTCGCAAACCCTTCCTCGACCCGGTCGCCCATGAAACCGATGATCTTGCTGACGCCGCCGAGATCGACACGCGGCGTGATGTCGACAAGGACGAGCGCTGCAAGCCCGCCCGGAATTTCCTGGCCTTCCGCCAACATGCCGGCAAAGCCGCCGAGGGACGCACCGACGACCACAGGCTTTGCTTTGTGGAGCGCCACGACCTGGCGCGTGACCGCCACGAGATCGAGAGCAAAATCGGAAAACAGGTAGTTTTCGGATTCAACCCAGTCGCTTTCTCCATGTCCGCGCTGGTCCAGCACGTAGACCGGATGACCGAGAGCAGCGATCCTTTCTGCCGCCGCGTCCCAGGAATGGCGGGTCTGGCCGCCGCCGTGAAGCATCACGACGGGCTGGTCTCCCATTCCGTAGCGGTCCGCAACCAGAATGTTCTTTTCCGCTCCCTGAAACTCTACGCGCTTCGGTCCCATCAATCCCCCTCAAGCAGCCTTTCATGCACGATTGCGTTGCATCGCTTGCAGCCGGTCAGGCCTCGATATTGTTCAAGAACGCCAGAACGCCCTGCTTGTGGACCTTGTCGCCCACGGCCACCATGTGATCCCGTCCCGGTATTTCGAGAACCTCCGCATGCGGTATCAGTTCGGCAAGCTTGTGCGGCGATCCGGCGATTTCGTCTTCGGTTCCAACGGCGACCAGCACGGGACGCTCAATCTGCGAAACATCATCCTCGCTGATCTTTTGCCTGGAAGAACGCATGCAGGCCGCCAGAGCCAGCCTGTCGGATCCGGTTTGGTCGGCAAAGGCCCGAAATGCCCTGCCCGCGCGATCCTTGATGTCCTGTATCCGCTCCGTTTCAAGTGCTGAGGCGATTGGCTCCGGATCACCAACGCCCGTCACCATGCCGTAACCGAGCCCGCTGAAGATCGCGCGCCGGACCTTGTCCGGATGGTTGAGCGTCAGGAACGCGGAAATCCTTGCGCCCATGGAATATCCCATGACGTCCGCCTGTCCGATTTTAAGGTGATCAAGCAGCTTCCTGGCGTCCTCCGCCATCAGCGGCGCACCATAATCCGCCGGATCATAGAATTTTTCGCTCTCCCCGTGCCCCCGATTGTCGATCGCAATCACGCGCCGGCCATCCTTGACCAGAAGATCAACCCATCCCGGATACGTCCAGTTGACCGTCTTGTTCGATGCAAACCCGTGAATGAGCAGGATCGGATCTCCCGTCCCTTCATCGAGATAGGAGATCCCGACACCATCCAGATCGACATACGGCATACAACATAACCTTTACGTAAACGGAAAACACTGCGGGTTGTTACAGTAAGGCGATCAATCCCGCTTGGCAAAGGAGAAAATGGGCGCCCACGAAAATCCCCGAGGCGGCAGTGAACCGCATCGCGGAAGCCCTACCTGTCAGATTACGAATGGATATGGGCCACGAAATTTGCTATCGGGGACGGTGTCCCATCATGGCCAAGAGGAATGTGACAATGGCGGATCAGGTTGTCCCGCATTTTCAGAACACAAGCGGACACGATTCGGTCGCGATCGGCACACGCAAGTTCATGTGCATCGGCGCGAAACCTCCGTTCGATCATCCCCATGTGTTTCTGGATATGGGCACCGAAGACGAGATCGTATGCCCCTATTGCTCCACGCTTTACAAGTTCGACCGGACCCTCAGGGCTGAAGAGTCGTCTCCAAACGACTGCAACTGGACGCCGGAAGCCGCCTGAGAGAACCGCGGCTCATGACCGACACCAGCCAGGGCAACGATCCGATAGTTGTCGCCGGTGGTGGCATCGGCGGCCTATGCGCAGCCATTGCCCTCCAGCGTCAGGGACATGAAGTCGTTCTGCTTGAACGCGCCCGAGAGATTTCCGAGGTAGGCGCCGGCCTGCAATTGTCGCCGAACGCCTGTTCCGTTCTGAACCGGTTCGGGGTTCTTGAAGCCCTGGAGCCATTCGCCCACGCCCCGGACAGTCTCAGGATCTGGTCCGGCACGTCCGGCAGGCAGATTGCGCGCGTTGAACTCGGCGCGTTCATCAGGGAGCGGCACAAGAACCCGTTCTGGGTCATCCACCGGGCCGACCTTCAGCGGGTTCTACTGGAAAAGGCGCAGTCGACGCCCGGAATCACGATCCGTCTTTCCTGCGAAGTGAAGGATCTGACGGCAACGCCGCATGATCAGCTGGTTTGCATCTTCCGCGAGAACGACACGACCGGAAACCTGAACTGCAAGGCACTGATCGGTGCCGATGGTGTCTGGTCGAAAACCAGGCAGCACATTCCCGGCCACAAGACCGCGCGCTTCAGCGGACAGGTCGCCTATAGGGCAACGGTGCCGATCGATCGGGTCGATCCGAAATACGCCAAAGACACCGGCCTGTGGCTCCACAAGGACTGCCATCTGGTGCACTACCCTATTCGGGGGGGAAGCCAGTTGAACATCGTCGTCCTTGCCAGGGAAGACTGGGAAGACGAGATCTGGTCGGCGGAGGCCGACAAGGAAACCGTCGTACGCGTCTTCAAGGACTGGCCGGCCGAGACCCGGAACCTCCTTAATGCGCCGCAGCAATGGCTCAAATGGGCCTTGTGCAGCGTGGACGCGTCCGGTCCCTGGTCTCACGGCAATCTTGCCCTGATCGGTGATGCGGCACATGCCATGCTGCCGTTCATGGCGCAGGGTGCGGCGATGGC
>JBCDEN010000428.1:0-4311 GCA_039179715.1 Pseudomonadota bacterium | reverse complement strand
GCAGGTCAGTTGAGGTCCTTCAGCAGTCTGCCGTGCCTGCGGGTCTGCTGGATAACCTCGCCGAATGTGGTGTAACCGCGCGACGACAGCATCGGCAGCATCTTGCAGAGCGCTTCGGCCGTCGCCTGCGCGTCTCCGAGCGCCGTGTGCCTGTGTTCGGGCGCGATCGTTATATCGAGCCGCGCGCACAGGGCATCCAGCGAGTGTTCTTCCGTTTCGCCGAACAGGACGGCGGAAAGAAGAACCGTGTCGAGCATCGGGTGGTCCCATTTGAGCCCGCACAGTCTGGCGTGCCGGTTCAAAAATGCCATGTCGAATGGCGCATTGTGCGCGACCATGACACAGTCTCGGGCGAAGCCGTGAAACTGCGTAACAGCAGTGCCCGGATCCGGCGCATCGGCAACCATATGATCGGTAATCCGGTGCACCTTCGTTGAGCTCGCGGGAATGGCCCGGCCCGGGTTGACCAGTTGATCAACCGTTTCGCCGGGCACGATCCGGCCCCTGACCACCCGGACGGCGCCAATCTGCACAATTTCATCCTTGTTGGGCATGAGGCCTGTTGTTTCCGTGTCGAAGACAACGAATTGCAGATCCGGCAAGCGCCTGGCCTCCAGTGCGCGTTCGCTTTCCTGTTCATCAAGGTCGAAGTCATAGATCAGCGGACGCTCAGCTTCCGGCGAGATCTGCGCCTTTGTTCCGTCGATCAGGATCATGTAGCCGGGTACCTTTTTGAGTTTCTTGAGGCGCAGTTCAAAATGCAGTTTCCCCCGGCTGCCTGCGACCTTCGCCACGACCTCGGAGCGCCCTTCCGAAAGGTTGCCCTGCGCCGCACGCAGGTCTTCCTCGTCGAAATAGTCGAAAACCGAGGCGCTGAGGCGTGGCACATGAACCTGGCCCAGAACATCGGCCGCCTGCCCGTCATAGAGCATGATCCGGTGGTTCGGACTGACGAGGATGATCGCAACCGGGATTTCGGTCAAAAGCATGGACAGATGCGCCTTTTCCGCCATGAGCCGCGCGGTTTCGTTCGCCACCATATCATCAGTCTCAGCCGAAACTTCTGAGAGCTTTCCCGTTACGGCCTGAACAGCAGGTCCCAGATCCCCGAGAAAACGGGATCCGTGCAGATCCACCAGCGCATCGACGCCGGCATGCGCACGCGTGCGGATCGACGCCGCCAGATGGTCGATGGGCTTGGCAACATTTTCGTCGAACAGAAGCCAGACCTTGGTGGTCACGGCAAGAATTGCAAAGGCAGACAGAGATCCGGAAATCAGGAAGGCGGACACCTCTCCGCCTTCATCCAGCCGATTGAAGGCGAAATAATGCGACAGGACAACCAGCACGGAACAGACAGCCGCGGAACCGGAAAAGAGCAGGAAGGTCCGCATTCGCAGACTGAGTGACATCAGCATCATTCCACTCCGCAGATTGTTGAAACGATCGGGTCATCAGCAGGAACGTTAATCCAGTCCGCACCGGAGACGGCACCGCCCGCTTCAAACGCAATGGCATCCGCAAGGGCGGCCCGCCGGTTTCCCGCGCAGTCAGCAAGAACGGTGAGCTTGTTGACCGGCGACCATCTGCCGAAGAAATAGGTGTCGCCGAGACGCTCCTCGGGCCGGTCGGGATGCGTGCGGATAGTGCCCACATCAACTGCAACAAAGCGCTCCACGAAGGGCTGGACGTAAGTCCAGGGTCTGTAGAACGCCCTGTTTTCGATCGTCTGCGCGATCACGATACCCTCCGGCAAGGTTTCCTTGGTCCGGGAAAACCAGCCGTATTCATTCGCAATCGTGGTGACGATCATCGCGGCACCGGCAGCAACAGGCGCAAACCAGCGCGGCAGCCGTCCGCCCAGAAGGCGGTTGACCAGCATGACGACACCTGCAGCCGCGATACCGGCGACGAAAGCTGCGATCAGCTCGACAAACATTTCTTTCCTCCCGAACGGGCCGGCGTCTCCTTGCGCCAATTCCCGTCAATCCGCTGCAGCCGCGATTTAGCCCAGTATCCCGCGACCGTGTCCGATCGAGGACTGCATTGTTTTGACCACGACAAAGGCATCGCGCAAATGACTTCGCTCAAAGTCCGAAAGCGACGACGGCTGCAGGAAGTTGTCCGGCTTTTGTCCGAGTTTGATAAGTCCGGCCTGGTGCAGCAGCCGGGTTTCGGCAATCAGATCGTAGGCGTCCAGAAGATCGCTGCCTCCCGACTGGCTGAGCCGTCCGCTCGCCCGTGCTTCCAGAAGACGCGCTTTTGTGTTCACCGCCGTAATCTGCCCCTGAAGCGCATAGATCCGGGCAAGATCGACAATCGGCACCACTCCGTTCAGCTTGGTATCGAGCGTATTCTTGTTTTCGCCCGAGCGGATGGTGGCCAGCCCCCTCAACAAGTTGAGCGGCGGGTGATGCTTGAGCGAATTGCTGACCATATGCGCCACGAAGATCGAATTCGAAGCGGCGGCTTTGAGCGTTTCTTCCTGAAGATGCTCGAACAGTCTTTTGTCGCCGCCGATCGGCCGCAGGTCGAACATCACGGAACTCAGCATTTGCGCCTCCGGATCTGGCTTTTCGACCCAGCCCACGAAATAGTTTTTCCAGACCCGGGCGGGCTGACACCAGCGCGGGTTCGTCGCCATCATGTCTCCCGGACAATAGACGTAACCGCACGTGTTCAGGCCGTCGCAGACGAACCGGGCCAGATCTGCGAAGTAGCCATCCCGGTCGCTGTCGCTGACCGCATCATCAAGGAAGAGACAATTGTCCTGGTCGCTGACGCCCGTCTGTTCCTGGCGTCCCTGCGACCCGCAGGCGAGCCAAAGATAGGGCAACGGCGCCGGGCCGAGCTTTTCCTCCGCCAGCGCAAGAAGGCGGCGCGTTGCCGTGTCGGCGATATCGGTGATCAGCCGTGTCACCACTTCGTGCGGGCTGCCCGCCGCCACCAGCTGCAGGAGCAGACGCGGAATATGCGCCGTCACCACAGCCATGTCCTGTGCGGACGCCGCACGGGTGATCTGGCCGACCATGTCGGCTGAACTGATCGCCTGAAAACGGGTCAGGTCGGTTTGCGTCACCATTCCGACAAGGCGGCCTGCTTCGACAATCGGAACGTGACCGATCCGCCGCTCCATCATGAGATGAAGGATATCGGTTCCAATCGCGCTCGGTGCCAGCGCCAATGGATCCCGCGTCATGACCTCGCCAATGGGGGTCGTGACGGGACGCCCTTCTGCCAGAACCTTGCCCGTCAGATCCCGCGTGGTCACGATTCCAAGCAGCGTCTCACGCTGGTCTGTCACACAAAGGGAGGAAATATGCCTGTCGCGCATGGTGCGCGCGGCGTCTTGAACGGACGTGTCGGGTGCACACGTGATCGGATTTCGTGCCATCAACGTTTCGGCAAGCGTTGTTGCGAGATCCCGTCCACGTGTGCCCGGCTTGCGTGCCCGGTCGAAAAACCGGGCAACGACCTTCTGCTCGTCCATGAGTTTGCGGAAGTCTGCCGGCGGCAGCACCAGAAGAACGGACGCCTCGTCCGCCTGAGCCGACGTGGCCGCCGCCCCGTCCTTCAAAAGGCCGCGTTCGCCGAAGGTGTTCCTGTGAACCAGGTGGCTGACAACGACGCTGTTTTCGTCCCGGATCTTAACGCCGCCCTCGTAGATGACGAAGAGACCCGGCAGCTGCTCGCCGACCTTGTAGATATGCGCGTCGGGTTCGACGTGACGGACCTGAAAGCGTTCCGCCAGCTTTTCCTGCACATCATGCGACAGCGCATCATAGGGATGGAGCGATTTCAGAAATCCCAAAATCTGGCCGACACTTAAGGACATTCAATCCGCCTCGTCCTGAAAAGGGTGCCCTGCCCGGCGCAGACCGGACAGGGTAGGATCATATTCGGCAAGGTGGCTGGAAACCAGCCACCTGCTGTGTCGTCGTGTCAGTGATCCTGGGCAACGCCGGCACCTCTGGGGATGCGCACGCTTTCGACCAGTTCCTTGATCGCCTGTGGTGTCTCCTTGGTCATGCCGGAGACCACATAGGCAACCGCGAAGTTCACCGCCGCGCCGATGGCCCCGAAGGACGTCGACTTGATCGGCCCGAGCAACGGATCGGCATCCGTGAAGCTGTTGGTGCCCGGGATGAAGAACCAGCCCTTGTGCAGGAAGATGTAGACCAGTGTCACGATGAGGCCGGCCAGCATGCCCGCAACGGCGCCCGTGTTGTTGATGCGGGTCGAGAAGATCCCCATCATCAGCGCCGGGAAGATCGACGCCGCCGCCAGTCCGAAGGCCAGAGCCACGGTTTG
>JBCDEN010000437.1:0-4272 GCA_039179715.1 Pseudomonadota bacterium | reverse complement strand
GAACTGAAAGGTGCCGAGCGCGCGGCGGTTCTGCTGCTTGCGCTCGGGGAATCGCACGGTTCGCCAATCTGGGAAAAGCTGGACGAAATTGAAGTTCGCCAGGTCTCGGCTGCGATGGCAAATCTTGGTCCGGTCACGCCGAACATGCTTGAGAACCTCTTCAAGGATTTCGTTCGCCGGGTCAGTTCAAGAGGCTCGTTGACGGGCAACGTGGATGCAACCGAACGCCTGCTGGCAAACTTTCTTCCCGGGGACAAAGTCTCGGTCATCATGGAGGAAATCCGCGGACCGGCCGGACGCAACATGTGGGAGAAACTCTCCAACGTTCAGGAAAATGTTCTCGCGAACTATCTGAAGAACGAATACCCGCAAACCGTCGCGGTGGTTCTGTCCAAGATCAACTCCGACCACGCCGCGCGCGTGCTGGGCATCCTGCCGGAGGAGCTCGCGCTCGAAGTGGTCAGCCGCATGCTGCGGATGGATGCGGTTCAAAAGGAAGTCCTGGAAAAGGTGGAACAGACGCTCCGCGTTGAATTCATGTCCAACCTGACGAATACGTCCCGCAGGGACAGCCACGAGATGATGGCGGACATCTTCAACAATTTCGACCGGCAGACCGAAGCGCGGTTCCTCGCGGCGCTGGAAGAGGACAACCGCGAGGCGGCGGACCGGATCAAAACGCTGATGTTCACCTTCGACGATCTCCTCAAGCTGGATGCGGCGAGCTGCCAGACGCTGCTGCGGCACGTGGAGAAAGACCAGTTGGCCATCGCTCTCAAGGGGTCCACCGATACCGCGCGGGAGTTCTTCTTCGGCAACATGTCGTCGCGGGCAGCCAAGCTGCTCGAAGACGATATGGATGCGCTTGGACCGGTGCGGCTGCGTGACGTTGATGAAGCACAGACCGGCATGGTGAACAAGGCCAAGGATTTGGCCGCAAAGGGCGAAATCATGATTTCCAAGTCGAAGGGCGATGAGGAAATCATTTACTGATGGCACTCGGACGACCGGCAGATACCGACAACAGAATGGGCAGCATGACCAACCCGTCGAAATTCCTGTTCAACATGGACTTCTCCGAGCCGGAGGAGCAGGAGGTGGTTGCGCCGCCCGAACCGGAAATCCCGTCAATCCCGCTGGCCGACCACGAAAAGCTGCTCGCCGATGCGAAGGCCCGGGCCTTCGAGGAAGGACGCGTGCAGGCGCTCACGGACCTTCAGACCAAGCAGGAGACCCTGCTCACGGAAGAGGTCAACCGGCTGGTGGATGTTGTCGGTCAGGCGATCGAGCAGATCGACGAAGGGCTTGCGGTGCAGGAAAAGGATGCCGTCAGCCTTGCATTTCTTGTGGCCAGACGCCTTTGTGCACACCTGATTGCGCGCCAGCCGCTGGCGGAAACCGTGGCACTGGTGTCAGAATGTCTGGGCCCGCTCAGGAAAGCGCCCCACCTGGTCATACGGATCGCGGAAAAGGACGTTGAGGGGCTCAAGTCCAAGGTGGACCCGATCGTACATGAGAAAGGCTTCGACGGCCGTCTCGTGATACTCGGCGAGCCGGAAATCGGGCGTGGAGACTGCCACATCGAGTGGGCCGACGGCGGCATCAAGCGCGACCGGAAAGCGCTCGAAACCGAGATCGACACAAGCATTCGAAGCTATTTGCGCGCACGCGGCGCTGGCAAGAAAGGCATTTCATCCGCACCTACGGCGGAAAAGGAAACTGACGCATGAGCGACGAGCAAGATACCAATATCCCGCTTGATGAACTGGAAGCTCCGCAACGCAGTCTCGAGGACGAGGAGGTTGCCTCGCCGGAGTCCGCTGCGGATCTGGAAGCCGTCTTTGATGTTCCCGTCCGGATATCGGCCGTACTCGGGCATTCGCGCATGCATGTATCCGAGCTTTTGAAACTGGCCTCCGGAACCGTTCTGGAACTTGACCGGAAGGTCGGGGAGGCCATCGATATCTACGTGAATGACCGTCTGGTCGCCCGCGGTGAAGTTGTCCTGGTCGAGGACAAGCTGGGTGTGACCATGACGGAAATCATCAAGACCGACCGATAGGAAAACTCAGATGCGTCTGCTCATAGTCGGAACACTAGGCGGTCAGCTTACAACAGCGTCGAAAATCGCCATGCAGGGGGGCGCGAAGGTCACCCACGCCGATAACGTCGAAGGCGCGCTGAAAGTGCTCAGATCCGGTCGCGGCGCTGATCTGCTGATGGTTGAAGTCCATCTTGATATCGCCGGCCTGATCGGCAAGCTTCAGGACGAACGCGTGCATGTGCCGGTGGTGGCCTGCGGCGTGGAAACGGACGCGCAGGCAGCCGTTTCGGCCATACGCGCCGGCGCAAAGGAATATATTCCGCTGCCGCCCGATCCGGAAATGATCGCCGCCGTGCTTCATGCCGTTGCACAGGAGCGCGGAGATCTAATCTATCGCGACGAGGCAATGGCCAATGTCGTCAAGCTGGCCGAGCAGGTCGCGCCATCGGAGGCATCCGTGCTGATCACGGGCGAGTCCGGTACCGGCAAGGAAGTGATCGCCCGGCACGTTCACAAGTGCTCCAACCGGGCCTCGAAACCCTTCATTTCAATCAACTGCGCCGCCATTCCCGAGCACCTGCTGGAATCGGAACTGTTCGGCCATGAGAAAGGCGCTTTTACCGGCGCGGTGGCGCGGCGGATCGGGAAGTTCGAGGAAGCCGACGGCGGCACGTTGCTCCTCGATGAAATTTCCGAGATGGATGTCCGGCTTCAGGCGAAGCTGCTGCGTGCGCTTCAGGAGCGCGTGATCGACCGTGTCGGCGGCACCCGTCCGGTCCCTGTCAATATCAGGATACTGGCGACGTCAAACCGGGATCTTGCCGAAAGCGTCCGCGAGGGTCAGTTCCGCGAGGATCTGCTGTTCCGGCTGAACGTGGTCAATCTCAAGCTGCCGGCGCTGCGCGAGCGCCCGGCTGATATCATGGAACTCGCCCAGTTCTTCATCAAACACTACGCCGAAGCCAACGGCGTGCCGCAGCGCCCGCTTTCGGTGGAAGCGCGCCAGGCGCTGATGTCCAATCCCTGGCAAGGCAATGTGCGCGAACTTGAAAACACCATGCACAGGGCCATCCTCCTGGCGTCCGGTCCGGAAATCGGCGTCGAGGCGATCCGCATGCCGGACGGGTCACCCCTGTCCGTTTCAAGAAGCCCGGCACAGCGCGCGGCGGAGACCGCCGAAGCCGTCACGAGATCGTTTGTCGGCCGCACGGTGGCCGATGTGGAACGCGATCTCATTCTCGATACGCTCGACCATTGCCTGGGCAACCGGACGCATGCGGCGAAAATTCTGGGAATCTCCATTCGCACGCTGCGCAACAAGCTGAATCAGTATACCGATGAGGGCGTTAGCGTGCCCGCTCCGGGCGAGGCACGGCCCTGAAACCAGTCATTCAAGCATATCACGGCGTGGTTGTTTCTAGTCGATCGCCTGTCAGGAACCGGAAGTAGGAATGTCGGACACGGCAGCAGGCGGACAGAGCGGGGCACCTGAACCCGCACCGGAAAAACCGGCATCGGCGGCAACGCCTTCGGCCGGCAGATTCTCGGGTCTGCCCGGCGTTCAGGAGGTTATCGATACGCTGCGCAAGGGCGATGTCGGTCTTGCCACCGGCATCCTCGTCATCCTGACGCTGCTCATCCTGCCGATGCCGCCGATGATGCTGGACACGTTCCTTGCCGTGTCGATCATCTTTTCGGTCATGATCCTGATGACCGGGCTGTTCATTCAAAAGCCGCTCGAATTCTCGTCCTTCCCAACGGTGCTCCTGATCGCGACCATGCTCCGTCTCGGGCTGAACATCGCCTCGACACGGCTGATCCTGTCCAACGGTCACGAGGGAACGGCAGCTGCCGGCAACGTCATCCAGTCCTTCGGCAACCTTGTGATGGGCGGCAATTTCGTTATCGGGATTATCGTTTTCGCCATTCTGGTGATCGTGAACTTTGTCGTCATCACCAAGGGTTCGGGCCGCATCGCGGAGGTCGCCGCACGCTTCACGCTGGACGCCATGCCCGGCAAGCAGATGGCGATCGACGCCGACCTGTCGGCCGGACTGATCGACGAGGGTGAAGCCAAGGCCCGGCGCAAGGCGCTTGAGGACGAGAGCTCCTTCTTCGGGGCCATGGATGGTGCCTCGAAATTTGTTCGCGGCGATGCCATCGCCGGTCTTCTGATCACGTTCATCAACATCCTCGGCGGGATCTTCATCGGTGTCGCCCAGATGGGT
>JBCDEN010000163.1:0-7514 GCA_039179715.1 Pseudomonadota bacterium | reverse complement strand
CGGTTGCGCAACAACAGCCATGACCCGTCGAGAGCCGCCCGGATTTCGTTCATGCTGATCAAGGTCGACCCGCTCCCGGTTCTTTCGAAAAGTATCTGACGAGAAATCTTTTGTAGATCGCGGCCAGGCGGTCAAGATCCTCAAGGCTCACACATTCATCAACCTTGTGCATCGTCTGACCGACAAGCCCGAATTCAACGACCGGGCAAGAATTCTTGATAAAGCGCGCGTCCGAGGTGCCACCGCCGGTGGACAACTCGGGCCGCCGGCCGGTTTCCGTCTCAACGGCCGCTCCGAGCGTTTCGATCAGCGCTTCATCCTTTGTCAGGAACGATTCACTGGCGTCGCGCTTGAATTCCAGGTCGAGTTTCAAATCGCCAAGCGTGACGGTGCCAAGTGTCTGGCGAATTTTGGCCTTGAGGCTCTCAAGCGACCACTCGTCATTGTAGCGAATGTTGAAGCGCGCCTGTGCATGCGCCGGGATGACGTTGAAAGCCGGATTGCCGACATCCACTGTCACGACTTCCAGATTGGAAGGCTGGAAACGCTCGTTGCCCGCATCGAGTTCCAGGGCATCAAGCGCCGCCAGAAGGCGAACCAGCCCCGGGATCGGGTTATTGGCGAGATGCGGATAGGCGGCGTGGCCCTGCGTGCCGGAAACGGTAATCGTGCCGGAAAGCGACCCTCTGCGGCCAACCTTGATGGCATCACCCAGCTTGTCCGGATTGGTTGGTTCCCCAACGATGCAGGCATCGAACCTGTGGCCCTGTGCTTCCGCCCACTCAAGCAGCTTGACCGTCCCGTTCACGGCAGGACCTTCTTCGTCGCCCGTGATCAGAAAGGAAATCGAACCACCGAAATCCGGGCCGAACTCGTCGAGGAAATCCCGCGCGGCAGCGGCAAAGGCAGCAACCGCCCCCTTCATGTCGACCGCGCCGCGGCCATAAAGAACACCGCCGGAGATATCACCGCTGAACGGCCCATGGCTCCAGTCATCTTCTGCGCCTGCCGGGACCACATCCGTGTGTCCCGCAAAGACGAAATGCGGGTGTCCTGATCCGATCGTTGCAAACAGATTTTCAACGTCGGGCGTATCTTCGTCCGTGAACACGACCCTGGAGACGGAAAAACCCGCCTGTCCCAGGAGCTCTTCGAGCCGAACCAGTGCACCTCCCTCTGCGGGTGTCACGGATGGACAGCGGATCAGGTCTTGGGCGATGGAGACGGCGTTTGACGGCATGGCGATCAGGATCTCACGACACAATTATGATGGAATTTGGATAGGGTCAGCTCTTGCGCCAGTAGCTGTTGGGCATCGGGCCATTCTTGTTCGGCTGCATCTGGCTGGGAACGAACCCCACCATGATCACCATTAGCACGCTCAATACCGGCACGAAGATAAGGAGCGCAAAGAAGCCGCTCAACCCGAAATCCTGGAGACGCTTGATCACGAGAACAAGATAGATCCAGTTCATGGCCAGAAACATGATCGGCACAATCGGGTAGGCTTCCATGAAGTCGGCGAGCGCGAGCGTCTCGATCGTCAGACTTTCCGTCGCCTGCAATTCGCTCAGCGTGTTTACCCAGATCCGGAAGGGAATGCCGAATACGATCATCGCGATCACCAGCACAAGCGCAAAGCAGAGCCAGTAAGGCTCCCGGCCGATCCGGCCGAAAGGACTCATCAGGGCCCATAGCGGACCTGGTGCGATGTTCGCGCTCTGAGTGGGTGTGTTCATTCAATCCGGCTCGCGTAAATTAGTTCCGGACACGGAGGTAGACGGATAAGCGTCTCGGATCAAGCGCCGTTGTCCGATGGACCCTCCGCAAAACTTGCCAGGTGCGCTCACGAGGACGCGAAAAGTGTCCACATGCTGGGGCTTACGCTGAGGAATTTTAATGGATTTTGCACGTCAAGCATGTCTTATTTGAGATGCTACAAAACACCACCGTCGGGGGGCCCCATCATGACCGGTGCTTTACAAAAAATCATATATGCCTGCACCTTAGCGCTATTCCTTTCAATTGCAGCCTTGAGTCCATCGACGGGTTTAGCGCAGGACGCGTCGTCCGAGTTGCCACCTCCGCTTCAAGCTGAAGCCATGGAAAAACTGGTGTCCGATCTCGATCCGGAGCAGGTCGAGGCGCTTACGGACCTCATGACCCTGCTGCAGCAAAGCGCCGCAGCAGGGGAAGCGGCTGCCGCAGCTCCCGAGGGCCCGGGCTTCGTTGCACAGCTGCAGGCGGCGGCCGGCAATTTCGGCGGCATGGTGGCCGGACACTTCCAAAACCTGCCCGACCTATTCACCAGTCTTTTTGCCGCCATCGGAGCGCTGTTTTCCGGTGCGATCGCGGGGCCCATCCACATTCTGACCGGAGCCATCGCCCTCATTCTCGCTGCAGGCTTCGCGGGCGAGTTCCTGGTCAACCGCCTGATGGCCACCCGGCGCGACACCATCCAGAACAAATCTCCGGAAAGCCTTTTTGAAACCGTCAAGCTGGTGTCGACACGGGCCGGCCTCGATCTCGGCGGTCTGATCATCTTCGCCGTGATAGCGCTGATTGTCGCGCGGGTCGCGGTTTTCGATCCCGTAACCCGTTCCTATGCGCTCCAGGCCGTCTTCTGGATCGTATTCATGCCGAGGCTGGTCGCCGCGCTTCTGCGCTTCGCGCTTGCGCCCAACAGAAGCGAGTTGCGCCTCGTTACCGCGGACGATCCGACGGCCAAGTCGCTCTACCACAATTTCACCACCCTGTTTGCCGTGGTCGGTATCGCCTTCTTCCTTCGAGCCTTGATGGAAGGCGCCGGCACGGATGCAGGCGGCACATTCCGGTTTTTCGTCGGCTTCGGCGTCAATGCCTGGATCATTGCGGTGATCTGGAAGGCCCGGCACGGACTGACCAGCATCATCCTCGGCGACGAAGACGATCCGACATCGGGCCTGGAACGGATGGCGCGGTTCTGGCCCTATTTCTCGATGGGTTTCATCGCCTTCAACTGGCTGCTGGTGCAGTTCACCGCAAGCATGGGCTTTGATGCCCTGACCGCAGGCCGGTCTCTGGCGGTGATTGCGCTTGTTGTGTTCGCGCCATTCCTCGACACGATGGTGCGCGGCATCGTCTCCCATATCGTGCCACCCATGCAGGGCGAAGGCCCGGTCGCCGAAGCGGCCCACATGCAGACCCGGCACAGCTATGTCCGTATTGCGCGTGTGGCCCTTCTGGCCTTCCTGGTTCTGGTTGTCGGCCGCATTTACGGCCTCAATCTTCTTGCGCTTGGCAGCGATGACGGTTCCGCGGTTGCCCGCAACAGCGTCATCTTTCTCCTGATCCTGGCAGCCGGGTACCTTGCCTGGGAAATCACGAACCTGTGGGTCGCGCATCAGCTGGCAAAGGATTCTCCGCCGGCCGAAACCCAGGACGATGACGCGGAAATGGGTGGGGCTGGAAAGTCCCGCCTTGCGACCATCCTGCCGCTGATGCGGGTGGTTCTTCAGATCACCATCATCACCCTCACCACGCTTCTCGCGCTCAGCCAGCTCGGGATCAACATCACGCCGCTTCTGGCCGGAGCGGGCGTGATCGGTCTTGCCATCGGCTTTGGAGCCCAGACCCTGGTGCAGGATGTCGTTTCGGGTGTGTTCTTCCTGATGGACGATGCCTTCAGGCTCGGCGAGTTCATCGACACGGGCGGCACGCAAGGCACGATCGAAAAGATCTCGATCCGCTCGCTGCAGCTGCGCGGAACGAAGGGTGCGGTGCACATCGTTCCCTACGGCCAGATCCCGAAGCTGACCAACCTGTCGCGCGACTGGGTGATCATGAAGCTGAAATTCACCGTTCCGTTCGATACCGACGTCGAAAAGGTTCGTAAGCTGTTCAAGAAGATCGGCCAGGAAATCATGGAGATGGAAGAGTTCAAGGACGATCTGCTGGCGCCCTTCAAGGGACAGGGTGTCGCCGATGTCGACGATGTTGGTATCGTCGTACGCGGCAAGTTCACCACCAAACCCGGCAAACAATTCGGCGTACGCAAGGAAATCTACAAGCGCGTGCAGAAGGCGTTTGAAGAAAACGATATCCAGTTCGCGCGCAAGGAAGTCCGGGTTCAGCTTCCGGAAAACACCAATCTGGACGACAAGCAGAAAGAGGCGCTCGCGTCCGCGGCAGCTGCCGCCTCGGCAGCAGAAACGGGCAAACCGCCTGCATAGCCGGACTGCTTGCGGGCCGGGTAAGCAGCGCTGCCGGATCGCGGCGGACCGAGACCAGGTCCGCATATCCCGTTAACCGCACGGTCCCGGCCCTCTCAACGGGCCGGGGAAATGTAAGCCTTTCTCCTCATTGAGCGATGCCGCCTTCCATGCCTAGAATTGACTGTCTGTAGGAGGGCAGTCTTCTTTTAATCGGCTTTTGGGAGGAAGCTGGCACATGAATGAGAATACGACGACCCCGGGTGAACACGGAACGGGCACCGGACCGGCAACCGGGAGATCGGGCACCTCAGCGAAAGACGCGCTCCGGCCGATGCCGCGCGTCAACACGATTACCGCCAATGATGTGATCGATGCGCTGGCCAGCGGGCTTGCCGACTTTCGCGCAGCACCCGTCTATGGTCTTGCGATCGGCGCTCTCTTCGCAGCTGGCGGCCTCTTCGTCATCCTGAGCGCCGCCGCCCTTAAAATGAGCTACCTGTCCTATCCGGCCGCCGCCGGTTTCGTCCTCATCGGTCCGTTTGCCGCGGTCGGCCTCTATGAAGTCAGCCGGCGGCTTTCATCCGGCGAGGAGCTTTCCTGGTCCGCTATCCTTGGAACCATGTGGGCGCAAAAGGGGCGCGAACTTTCCTGGATGGCCTTTGTAGTGCTCTTCATCCAGATCATGTGGATGTATCAGGTCAGGCTGCTTCTGGCGCTGTTCCTGGGCTTCAAGTCCTTTGCCACGTTCGACGAGTTTCTGACGGAAATCATCACCACACCGGAAGGGCTGATGTTCCTCGCAGTCGGACACGTGGTCGGTGCCATCCTGTCGCTGCTCCTGTTCTCCCTGACCGTGATTTCCTTTCCGCTTCTGCTGGAGGAAGACCGTGATTTCATCACGGCGATGATCACGAGTGTGCGTGCCGTGGTCACGTCGCCCGTGCCAATGATCGGCTGGGCGCTTGTCGTCACGGCACTGCTGATCGTGTCGATGGTGCCTGCGTTTCTCGGCCTGATCGTGGTCCTGCCCGTTCTCGGCCACACGACCTGGCATCTTTACAAGAAATGCGTCGTCATCCCCGAAGAGAGCTCATCAGACGCGGCGGCTTAACGAAACTTTGCAGCGATCCGTGAATTGGCGGGGCTTTCGTAAAGACAACCTTAGCCGCGCCGTGGCAAAGTGCACATGGTATGCATGACAACCACCTGCGCGAGGAAGGACATGAGCGAAACGGTCAAGGCAAGAACATCCTGGTCGGGATTGACCGGTATGGCGTTGGGTGCGATCGCGCTTGTCCTGGCGCTCTTCCTTCACAGCGCCGGTCCGCTCGATCCGCAACCGACCGTCGGCCAATCGATCGGCGAAATCGCTGCGGACATCAGCACGTCCGCCCTTAAAAAGCTCAAGGGTGAAGGCTTGCCGGAACCGCAGGCGCGGCCGTGGAGCCTCGACCGCATCCTTTCAACCGTCGCCTATGTTCTTGCCGGCCTTGCGCTTATCCTGGGCGTCGTGAGCTTCGTCCTCCGGGAAAACAGGCGCGTTGCCGTTGCTGCCGTCGGCTTCGGCGGCATCGCGATCGGATTTCAGCTGTTCGTCTGGACCGTCATGATCATCGCAGGCGTGATCATCATCGGGTATATCCTGTCCCATCTCGGCGATCTCTTCAGCGGCTTCGGATAGGTCCGTAGCAAGGCGCGGTCCTAAGCGTCCTGCTCCATGTTTTCGTCCGCTGCCTCTATCGCGGTCTTTCTGTCCTGCCACTCCCGCAAAATTTCGATGTCCGTTTCGGCAGAACGGTAATCGACGCGGGTGAGATAAAGACCGTCGGCAGGCGCGACCGGGCCGCAAGCCTTGCGGTCACGGGCCTGAAGCGCCTTCGTGATGGCCCCCGGACCCCACTTGCCTTCACCGACAAGTCGCAGCGACCCGACCATGGACCTAACCTGGTTGTGCAGGAACGACCGGGAGGCGCATTCCGCGATCACGAATTCTCCATCCCGGTAAACCCGGAACTCTTCAAGCGTTTTTTCCGGGCTCTTTGCCTGGCAGCGCGCGTGGCGGAATGTCGTGAAGTCGTGGTGACCGACAAATTCCTGTGCGGCCGCGTTCATCGCATCCGCATCAAGATCCGGTTTGACATGCCAGGCAAGCCCGAGCTGGTGGGTCAGCGGCGGAACGCGATTGTGGATCCGATACCGGTAAGAACGTCTGATCGCTGAAAACCGGGCGTCAAAACCCTCGTGCATTTCCGCGCAATCGAGGATCACCACAGGATCGGGCTGACAGTGAAAATTCATTGCACCCATGATTGTCCTGACCGGCCAGGGTTTCGACAGGTCCGCGTGGCAGACCTGTCCCGTCGCGTGCACACCGGTATCCGTGCGGCCAGCCCCGCCGATCGTCACATCTTCGCCCGAAAAGGCCTTGATGGCACGTTCGATCACGGCCTGGACGGATGGGCCATTGGCCTGCCGCTGCCACCCGCAAAAGGGACGGCCGTCATACTCCACGGTCAGCTTGTATCGCGGCATTCCAAAAGGCTCTGTCTACTCGAATTCTTCGAACGGGGTGGCAAAGGCGACTTCGATGGGCAGATCCCGGGATCCTGCCTCGGTCAATGCAAGCGCCATAAAGGCATCGCCCGCGTAAGGCCCCTGAACCTTGCGCGCTAGAACCGGATCGAAGCCGAAGCGCGGATAGTAGGACGGCGGGCCAAGCACGAGGACAAGATCTTCGCCAAGTTCCTTCAACCTCTGCAGCGAAGCGGTGATCAACGCGGAGCCGATGCCCTGCCGCTGCTCCTCTGGCCAGACCGAAACGGGTGCAAGGCAGGCAACCTGGAGCCCCTGCCCCGGACCGATCGCGGCCGGGGTCACGCGGCTATAGGCGATATGGCCGAGCATCTTTCCGTCTGCGTTCTCGGCGATCTGTTCCAGGACCAGCGCCCCGCAGTGACGCAGTTTCTCGACGAGACGCGCTTCCATGTCGGACGGAAAGGCAGCCGCGACGAGTTTACGGACAGCGGTTTCGTCCTGAGCTTCCACGTCACGAAACGTCAGCTTGCCAGCATGGGTGTCATCGCTCATTCGTCTCTCCTGTCACCTGTAGCTTAATCGAGACGCGCGCCTTCAGGAAGCGATACACCCCGCAGGAAGTCGGCTCCGCTCATGGGCTTCTTGCCCGCCCTTTGCACCTGCTCCAGACAGACGGCGCCGGACGCACAGGCGATTACGGGCACATCGGTGATTTCGATGACGGTGCCCGGCGCACCCTCACCTGCAGCAATTGAGCTTCTGAGAATTTTGACTCTTTCCGGCTTG
>JBCDEN010000780.1:0-2114 GCA_039179715.1 Pseudomonadota bacterium | reverse complement strand
GTGCCGACTTCGCCTATCCGGTCGTGAAGGAAGACTCCGACAAGACCCAGTTGTTCAGGTTGAGCGGCGGAACCCGCTTCTAAACCGCGGTCAATTGCGCTAGAAAACGGCCGCCGGGTCAAAACGGCGGCCTTTTTTGTTGTTGGCTTGCAACAAGGATGACACTATGTCCGAGCCCAGGTTCTTCGATTTTCCAGAGTCCATCGTGTTGAAAACGGTTGCCGATTGGGCAGAGGCGGAAATCTACCGTGGCGAAGACAGTCTGGAAATTTCAGACGTGGCGCCACTTGAGGATGCAGGATCCGGTGCACTCGTCTTTTTCGATAATACAGCTTATCTGAAACAGTTGGAAACAACGGGTGCGGCGGCGTGCCTTGTCGGCAAACGGCATAAGGACAAGGTGCCGGAAGACGTCGCCGTTCTGGTGTGCGAAGACGCTTATCGCTCCTGGGCAAAGGTTCTGGCGAAGCTCTTTCCTGAAGCAATGCTTCCAAAAGAACCTGCGCGCTCAGGTATCTCCGAAAGGGCGGTTGTCGATCCGACGGCGACGCTCGAGGACAATGTCACAATCGAGGCCGGTGCGGTTATCGGGGCAGATGCAGATATTGGATCCGGGTCCGTTATTCGGTCAAATGCGGTGATCGGTTACGGCGTGAAGATCGGCCGGGATTGTATTATCGGACCGAATTGCACCGTCCAGCATTCCGTGCTTGGGAACCGGGTCACCTTTCATCCGGGCGTGTGTTGCGGCCAGGATGGTTTCGGCTACGCGATGGGACCGCAAGGGCATCTGAAGGTGCCGCAAGTTGGACGGGTCATCGTGCAAGACGACGTTGAAATCGGTGCCAACACGACGATCGACCGCGGTGCAAACCGGGACACGATAATCGGCGAAGGCACCAAGATCGACAACCAGGTGCAGATTGGCCACAACGTGGTTGTCGGCCGGCATTGTGTTCTTGTTTCCCAGGTTGGCCTTTCCGGCAGCTGTACGCTTGAGGACTTCGTGGCGATTGGCGGTCAGACGGGTGTGCGCGGCCATGTAACCATCGGAATGGGCGCACAGGTTGCCGCCGTGAGTGTTGTCAGCGAGGATTTGGCTCCCGGCGGACGCTACGGCGGAACGCCAGCAAAACCGGTGAAACAGTGGTTCAGGGAGGTCGCCGCCGTCAGAAAGCTTGCAGAACGCGGCAACGAGCCGTAAACCGCGTTAGATTGAATGTTTCGGAGTTAATCTGCCGAGGGGCACTCATGGAAGACGAAGAAAAAAAGACACTTGCAAGCGCAGATATCATGAAAATCATGAAGCTTCTGCCACACAGGTATCCTTTCCTGCTTATCGACAAGATCATCGAGATGGACAGCGATAACAGCTGTATCGGGATCAAGAACGTCACGATCAATGAACCCCATTTTACCGGTCATTTTCCCGAAAGGCCCGTATTCCCGGGTGTTCTGCTCATTGAGGCGATGGCGCAAACGGCAGGCGCTCTTTGCGTTCATGCGCGCGGCGACGACGCTCCGCCGCAGCTTGTCTACTTCATGACAATCGACAAGGCGAAGTTCCGGAAGCCGGTCGAGCCGGGTGATCAGGTCCATTTTCATGTGAAGAAGATCAAGCAACGCGCCAATATCTGGAAGTTCGACGCGGTCGCACAGGTGGATGGCAAGAAAGTAGCGGAAGCGGAAGTCAGCGCAATGCTGATAGATGCGTGAGGGAAAATGACAGATATTCATCCTACGGCCATCGTTGAAGACGGGGCCGTGATCGGCGAGGGAACTCGTATCGGTCCTTATGCGATCGTCGGACCGAACGTGGAACTCGCCGGTGGTGTCGTTCTTGAGTCGCATGCCGTCGTTGCCGGGCATACCAGCGTCGGGTCCGGAACCCATATTTTTCCCTTCGCAAGCATTGGTCACAAGCCCCAGGACCTGAAATTTGCAGGCGAGGTGACACGCCTTGAGATCGGGGCGAACAACCAGATACGCGAGCATGTCACCATGAGCCCCGGTACCGAAGGCGGCGGCGGTGTCACGAAGGTCGGCGACAACGGTCTTTTCATGATGGGTTCTCATGTCGGGCATGACTGCCTTGTCGGGAACAATGTGATCCT
>JBCDEN010000127.1:0-8302 GCA_039179715.1 Pseudomonadota bacterium | reverse complement strand
GTGCACGACCCGGCCGAGGAGCAGGTTCAGCCCGGCGAGATTCTCGTTGCGCGCCATACGGACCCGGGTTGGATTTCCCACTTCGCCAACGCGGCCGCCGTGATTGGCGAGCGCGGCAGTGTCGTGCACGACCCGCGCCGTTCCCTGGACGATGCCGCCGCCGCACGCTGTTCCCTTGCGCTGACTGTCGTCTGCGTCAATTCCGGTCTCGCCCGCACCAGTCACCACTGCCAGTCGGCTTGCGCTATCCAGTACCGATCCGCGAACGAGCATGCGCTCGGGCGGGTCCGGCAGGCGGGCCGCATTTTCCTGATCCTTGCGCCGCAGTGCCGCAAGGTCTGCAACCCCCGGATTCACGGCAGAACCTTCAACAGCAGAGAGCAATTCATCGACCGTGAGGAAAAAGACATCCTCCGGCGCTTCCAGATGGCCGGTTGCCGTGAGGCATTCTCCCATTGCAAGGAAAACGCGGCGCGCATAGCCGAAAATCCGCGTCCGTTCGAACCTGAGGTTCTCGCGGTACCTCACCCGTGCCTTGGTATAGCCCAGCGCCCATCGTGCAAATACGCGTCTCAAAGGGCGGCCCTTGAACAGGCGGTCCAGCTCGGCGTCCGATTCTGTCCGTTCCGGCTCGGCACCGGACCTTGAAGCGGCCGCCGTCACGGCGCGGAACAAGGGCAAGGGAGCCTCGTCTAGCGTCGGCTCCTCCAGTTTCAGCTCGCCGATGCGCCGGTCGCCGAACGTGTCCAGATAGTCCTTCAGGAGCGGTCCGATCTCCGGCAGCGCGAAGATCGCGCCGGCGTTCTCCGACGCCAGAATTTCGGGAACACCGGGCGCTGCACGAGCGCGTTCGCCCATCTGGCGGATGAGACGGGCCGGTTCGGCGGATACGATATCCCCCTGACCGATCATGACATCGTTATGCAGTGCGAGCCCCGGTTCCCCCGCCCAGCGGAGCAGGAGGGACCGGGATCCACCGAAGGCCATCATGCAGAGGAAGTCGTTGACAATGGGCGCGTCCCAGTCGTCCAGCAGCGCGGTTTCGACCCTCCGGTATTCCCCGGCAAGCTCGGAGAGCGGGCGCTGTTTCAGTGCCGGCCACTCCTTGCGCGGCGGCACGGTTGCGGTGACCCGCTTCATGAAGCGGGACTTTATCGTGTTCAGGCGAAGCGCAGACAGCGCCAGCTTCAGCGCCATCTTCGCCCCGGAGACCAAGCTCGTCGTTGGCGCTATCCCGGCCATGACGTCTTCCGGCAGCGGCTCGGCGACCCCCATCATGGTTTCCATGTGCTGCCGGTTGCTGGAAAAGAACGGCAACAGCGACAACAGCCGATACCAGTTGCCCAGATTGTAGTACATGCGGCCATCGATGCGGGCGAGCATGTTGTCAAGTTCCGTGGAATGGTCCCGGATCACGCTGGCCGGTGTTCCGATCAATTGAAGGAAGGACCGGTAGACGCGTGCATAGGCCGCGACCGCAAAACTGTAGGTCAGCGGCGAGACGATCCCCGGATAGCTCTCGACGATGTTGGAATTGTCGAAGACAAGCAGGCGCGTTTCCGGCACTCCGGCGGGCAGGATACGGGTCGTGATCGGACGCGCCTGCAGCAGAAAGGGCTCCCCGGGTTCTTGCGCAAAGGCCCACTCGATGTCTTGCGGCGCGCCTTTCAACGCGCTCACCGACACGCACAGCCGGGCAATCTTGCGGGCATCGTCCTCCGAAAGCGCACTTGTCCCGCCGGGGCGTTGCAGCGTTTCCATGAGCGGATGGGAGAACCGCCAGATTTCGCCGCTCACTTCACCGGAGACGAGGGCATCGCCGAGGCCTTCGGTGGCGGTGACGAGGATCTGATCGCGCCGTCCCGTCACCGGATCGGCGGCAAATGCGACCCCTGCGGCTCGTGCATCGACCATCGCCTGAACGATCACCGACGGCATGTTTTTTTCTGTGATCCCGCGTGCTGCGCGGTAGGCCGATACGCCGTCGCCGAGTCCGGAAGCGAAGACTTCCTCAGCCGTTGCCGGAACGTCTTCGGCGGATATTTCGAGGCGCGACAGGAACTGACCGGCGTGGGATTCCGCAACGCCGTCTTCGGCAGCGCCGGAGGACCGGACGGCAAAACGTGACCCTGACAGCCCCGCACAGGCGTCACCAATGGCGGACCGGTGGTCTTCGGCAAGACGGCCTATTTGAAAAATTTCAGACGGGATCACGAAGAACGGAGGCACCTGAAAGCCCTCTTCCACGAGCTCGGCGAGCGCCAGGGCCTTGCCGCCGATCGCCTGCGGCGACTTTGTGCGTGCGTCCTTCGAACTGACGAGTGCGGTCACGATTGCCCCCCGAGAACCGGAGTGAAAGCGGCGATCAGGTAGCAGGCCAGCACCCATATCCCGGAGAGGTTTTCCAGCCGTTTTTGCCGCTTGCTGTCGGGTTTTTTCCAAAAGTCTGCCAATACGAACAGGAAAGGCAGCAGAAACACCAGCCCGCAGACCGTCGTGAGCAGCGGCCGGTCAAGATAGACGCCGCAAATGACGAGGGACAGAAACGCGATCCCGGTCATTGCCGCCAGGGCCGTGAGAGACCGGGGTATCCCCCAGGATGAACTGTAGGTCTCAACCCCTTCGCGCTCCTGCTCCGGTGCCCAGATCTTGCGGCCGAATTCGACGACACAGCCATTGCAGAAACTCATCAGGAGGAACGTCCAGATGCCGTCCGGCACCGATCCTGCGGGCACCCATTCGCACCCCGTGAGGACAAGATCGATCAACGGCATGATCGCCATGTGTGAAACAAGGTAGAGCGCAGGGCTTTTTTTCAGAAACTCGGGAACGAAGAACTCAACCCCCATCAGGGCCAGCCATGCCCAGGCGATGATCACCAGGACCAGAACGCCCGGGGACAGCGCATAGGCTGCTGCGGCGGCCGGTATCGCCGCCAGACCCGCGAGCCAAAGGATCAGGCGCAGCGAAACCAGACCGCGCGGTATCGGACGCTCGGGCCGATAGCGCCGGTCGATCTCCGCGTCCTTGATCTCATCCAGCGCGCGCATTTGCCAGAAAAACACCATGACGATCAGGAACGCGGCCAGATAGGTCGCGATATCGGGCAGCGGCCGCCCGGCCAACCTGGCCGACGCAGTCACGGAGGCGGCGGAAAACGCGCCCAGAAGCGGAACCGTCTGGATCAGGGGAAACCGTTCCCCTTGATAGATCCACAGCCGCGCCAGAACGGACGCGTCGCGTTCCGCATCGCCTGTCATGACGCGTTCCCGCGCGCCAGGCGCTTGTGCGCGTTTCCGAACTGGCCGCCGGCAACGGCGGCCGTGAGCGACAGCTCCCCACAAAGACACAAGGCCGCGGCTACTTCTGCCAGAGCGGGCGCGTGGCCCGACCCCTTCAGACCGAGGATATCCAGCCCGGCACTTTGCGAGGGCAGTTGGGTTCCCCCGCCGACCGTTCCAAGGATCAGATTGGGCAGGGTTACGGTCACCTGAAGGCCCGCGCTGCTGCGTTCCATGCGTGTGAAGCCGACAGCGGATTCAGCGACACAGGCAACGTCCTGACCCGTTGCGAGGTAGAGCGCCGCCAAACCGTTGGCGAAATGCGCCTGCGCCCCGACCTGTCCCGTCATGAGCGAGCCGAGATTGGCAACGCGGCCATATTCCAGGATCTGCTCGATGGGAGATCCAAGCGTTGCTTCAACGATCTCCTCGGGAATGTCGGCCTGCGCCGTGACACGGCGCCCCCGCCCGAGCATGACGCCGAGAAAGCTTGCTTTCTTGTCGCCCGAGAAATTCGCTTCCAGAAACCAGGAGCGCGGTGCAACAGGAGAAGACGCCAGCGCGCATTCGCACAAGGCTTCGGTCGCGAAGGTGACCATGTTCTGGCCGGCAGCGTCTCCCGTCTCGTAGCGGCACATCAGGAACACGAGTTCACCGTCGATCACGGGATCGATCGACAAAAGCCTGCCGTACCGGGTCGTACTTTCGGCTGCGGCGACAAGCTTGTCCGCGGACCCGATTGCCCATTCCACGAACAGCCCGGCCTCTGCAATCGACGCGAACCGGAATGCCGGCGAACGCAGAACGCCTTCGCCAAGTGTCGCAACGCTGACCCCGCCTGCCTTGCCGACCGCCCTCGCGCCGCGGGCATAAGATGCCACGAGCGCTGCCTCCGTCGTCGCCAGCGGCACGAAGTAGTCTCTTTGCGCAAACACCCCATTGACCCTAAGCGGTCCGACGACGCCGACGGGAACCTTCACGGTCCCGATCATGTTCTCGATGTTGCCGACATAGTGTCCGGCCTCGGCCAATGTGCGCTCATCCGCCAGGGCCGTCCTGGCGGTGTCCGGCACACCGGACCTGATCAGCCGCGACCAGATCCTGGCAATCGCGGATCTTGACGGCTTCGGCAAGGTCATCAGCGGCGGCGGCGCGTCGCCGCGCGTTTCCAGGCGCGCGGCAATGTCCTTGGTGTCGGCCGTTGCCTTCAGCTTATTCAGAAAGTGCTGGGTCTTGGGTGGTATTGGCATTTTCCGCGAGGTGCTTCCATCGGTTGATCGGCGGGTGACCGACACCATAACGGGTCTTGTCAAACGGCTACAATCCTAGGGTAGGGGCCGATAAATGAAGTCAATTTGGTTTGGATCGTTTTGACCAGCTGCGAGAAGCGAAAGCGCAGGAAATGTGGTTCATTTTCAAGCCTTTCGCGACGTGGCAGATGGCCAAAACGGTCAAATCCGAAGGACGGCAAAATGGCTTTACCTCGCAGCGTCACCGTGCTTGACCGGGCAAAAAGCCCGCTCTGCGCACGCTTCCTCCCGAGATTTTGCCATTTCCGCCGCCAAATCGGCTCCATTCATGGGACCGTATCCTAAGGCATCTTTGTAAAAATTCCCCAAAGCAAATGAACTGATGCAAAGCGCGCTGTCCCCCTTGTTCCTTTCGGTGCTGCACGTGTGCGTCAAGTCCCGACAGTTGACGGACGATGGAAACGCAACGACCAAAACCGAGTTGTTGCACGCGCGCCGTTGCTGCAAGATACAGCCTGCGGCAGACAAATCCGCAACGCGAATTTGGTCCCAAAATCATCACCCCGATTTGGCGGCGCCCATGGAAAACGACGGAACCAGGCTTCTTTCCAGCATACTGAAAAGACTGCTGCAGGTCTGTGCCGCCTTGCTCGTGCTTGTCCTGCAGTCCAACGCTCAAGAGAGCGTGTTCGTGGGCGATGTGCCCCTACCGGATAACGCCGCTTCGCCGCTTGCGGTGCAGAATTCGTTCACTGGGACCTGGGTCGGAAAATGGGACCAGAGAAAGAACCACATTCTGGTCGTTGAGGACGTGGCCGACGATGGTCGAGCGAGCGTCATTTACGCCGTTGGCCGCGACCAGCACAACAGCGGGCGCTGGTTCAGGCGCAAGGCACGCATCGAAGGAGATATTTTGACCTTTGACGATGGCGGCTTTCCCGCGCGCTATGAGCTGTCTGCGTCCGGCCGACTGCGGGGCGTCTTCGCCGACAACAAGGGCTTTGCCGTTTTGCAGCGGCAAGACTTCTCGGATTTGCTAGCCTCACCTGAAAAGGACTGGTTCACGCTCGGCAAAGTCGCGTATTTGAACACCGAGTTGACCGAAGATGGGAAGCCTGTTCGCCTCGCGGCAGTGCTGTATTTTCCAAAGGGGCCAGGACCCCATCCGCTCGCGTTGATCCATCACGGGTCAACCGGGTCCGGCAGGAACCCGAAAGCCTTCGACCAGGTGTGGTCCGCCGATTGGCTCGCCGACGTCTTGAACGCAAACGGCTGGCTCGCGGCCTTTCCTCAGCGGCGAGGCCGCGGCCTGTCGGACGGCCGCTACGATGAGGGCTTCGCCGAAGACCGTTCGCTTGGGTATTCACCCGACGCGGCGATTTCTCTCGCCGGCGCGGACCGGGCCCTGACAGACGCAAACGCTGCGCTGGCCGCGTTGAAGAACCGCGCAGATGTTGCGGATGGAAAGACGCTTTTGGGCGGCATGTCACGTGGCGGTGTCGTCGCCATCCTGCAGGCCGGACACAGTCCAGAAGCCTTTTCCGGCATCCTCAACTTTGTCGGTGGCTGGGTCAGCGAAGACTGGGGCGATCCGGAAATAAATCCGACCCTGTTCAGGCGCGTCGGGTCTTTTCATGGCCCTATCCTGTCGATCTATGGTGAAGAAGATCCTTACTACAGCGTCGCATATTCAAAATCGTACCTTGCGGAGATGGACGCACTCGGAGCTGATCACCGGCTTTACGTTGTCAAGGTTCCAGGCCGTGGCAACGGTCATTGGGCCTTGTTCGTCCCGGGACTCTGGGGAGACGTTGTGGACGGTTTTCTTGCGCAGGCTCGCTGATGCGTGTCACCTTCGGCCGTTGCTTCTTGGCAATGAACAGGCACCGGGCGGTTCCAAAAGTGACCGGAGATCTGGTTCGGTTCGACGTTTACTTCCGACCGGATATTCCAGGATCAGACACCAAGGTCGATTGTGGGTTGGAACTCGATCCGCTTCCGTGTTTCCGCCTTGTCGCCCCGGGCCGATCCAAGCACGATCTCGGCCGCCGACTGCCCTATCTCCCGACGCGGGGTCAGGGATGTCGCGATCTTGACCGGAAGGCTTTCCACGAAATCGAGCCCGTTGAAGCCTGCCAGAATCAGCTTGTCCGGGACCGACAGTCCGGCCGAAATACAATGGAACGCGCCACCGCCGGCGAGATCGTCGTTCGAAAAATAGATGCAGTCCAGATCGGGCCGGTTCTTCAGGATTTGCACGGTGAGCTCGCGCCCCGCTTTCACAGTCGAAAGACCCCCTGCGATACGGGTGGTTTCGAAGGCCATGCCCGCCCGTGACAGCGCTTCCCTGAAGCCTTCGAACCGTTTTTTGGCGCGAAAGTCCGCGTCAAGACCGCACCCGACATAGCCAAATCGTTTCCGCCCATTCGCCAGCAGCGCTTCCGCCATCGAAATCCCTGCGGCATGATGGGAAAAGCCGGCACAGGCATCCACCGGGACACCGTCCAGGTCCATGATCTGAACCACGGGTACCTTGGCGTTCTCCAGCAGCCGCCGCGCGTCGCCCGATTGATCAAGTCCGGTGACGATCAGGCCGGCCGGATTCCATGACAGCATGTTCCGGATCACGTCATGCTCTTTTTCCAGATCGTAATCGGTGACCCCGAAGACAGGCTGCAGGCCGCTTCCCTCAATGCCCTGCGCGATCCCGGCGAGAACTTCGGCAAAGACAATGTTCGCCATGCTGGGGACGACCACCCCGATCAGACTGGATCTCTGGCCAGACAGCGATGAAGCCAGATGGTTGCCGACATAGCCTATTTCGCTTGCGGCTTGCCGGACCTTGTCGATGTTTCTCCTGGACACATCACCGGCCCCGCGCAGCGCACGGGATGCGGTCATCTTGCTGACGCCCGCCGCCATGGCGACTTCCGCCAGTGTTATGCGGTTCTTCTGGTCCAAAGACTGTTCCCCCTTGATGGGTCGTGTCCCCGCCGGATCTACCGACCCGCAGCACCCGGCACAATCGCCGGTCACATGCATGCAACGCCGATTGACAACCGGTATCGATACCGGTATCGATACCAGCTGCAGATATGATTGTAAATATTCACGCTGAATGAGGTTTGCGACATGACAGATGCGTTCCGAACCGCTGTCATCGGGCTCGGGTCCATGGGCTATGGAATTGCGCAGTCCTGCCTGCGGGCGGGTCTCGTTACGCATGGATTTGATGTTGTGCCGTCGCAGATCGAGAAATTCCGATCCGAAGGCGGGGCCGCCGGATCGCTTGCCGAGACCGCCGGCAGCCTCGATGCCGCCGTTATTGTCGTCTTGAACGCGGCACAGACCGAAGAGGTCATGTTCGGGGACCAGGGTATTGTGCGCGGGATGCGCGAAGGGTCCGTTGTCGTGGCCTGTGCCACGGTCCCCCCGGACTTTGCCCGGGACATGGAGACCAGATGCAATGCCGTGGGCATCCACTATCTGGATGCGCCGATCTCCGGCGGGGCGGCCAAGGCGGCCAAGGGCCAGCTTTCGGTCATGGCCGCAGGGTCGCCGGGCGCGTTTGCGGCGGCCGGTCCGATCCTGGATGCTGCGGCCGAGACCGTGTTCGAGCTTGGCAACAGCGCCGGGGCCGGCTCGGCGATGAAGGCCGTCAATCAATTGCTCGCAGGGGTTCACATTGCAACGATGGCCGAAGCGCTGACGTTCGGCATGACCCAGGGTGTGTCGCCGGACAAGTTCGTCGAAGTCATCAGCCAATGCGCG
>JBCDEN010000149.1:0-7757 GCA_039179715.1 Pseudomonadota bacterium | reverse complement strand
CGCGTTTTCGGACAAGGCGGAATTGACCGGCCGGTTCGTCGACACGTCCTCCGACAATTTCGCCCGCACGATGGACATTTCCTGCTACTCGCTGACGGCTGTGACGCAGCGCGCGGAAAAACTGATGCCGGAAGGCGGATCTGTCCTGACGTTGACGTATTACGGTGCCGAGAAGGTCATGCCGCACTACAATGTCATGGGGGTCGCGAAGGCGGCTCTGGAGACGAGCGTGAAGTATCTGGCGATGGATCTGGGCCCGCAGAACATCCGGGTCAACGCGATTTCCGCAGGGCCGATCAAGACGCTTGCGGCGTCCGGGATCGGTGATTTCCGCTATATCCTGAAGTGGAACGAATACAACTCGCCGCTCAGGCGCACGGTGACGATCGAGGAAGTCGGTGACAGCGCCCTGTTCCTGCTGTCCGATCTCGGGCGCGGCGTGACCGGCGAGATCCAGCATGTCGACTGCGGCTACAACATCGTCGGCATGAAGGCCGTCGATGCCCCGGACATCTCCGTCGTCAAGGACTGATGCAATCAATGGCCGGATGACCGGCCATTTTCTTTTCCGAGGCGTTCGCCTCACAGCGTGTCTGGCGAAACGGCATGACGAAAGTGTTCTCTCCCGGTCCGAATATCAGGTTGCCCAGGATTCATGACCCGGCATTCCTCGTGTTTGTGAGGCACGGCCAGACCGACTGGAACCGGGAAGGCCGCATGCAGGGCCATCGCGATATACCGCTGAATGACACCGGACGGGGACAGGCGGCGCAGAATGGCGAACGGCTTCGCGCCTTCCTGGAACAGGAAGGTCATGATCCGGACGGTTTTGATTTCGTTTCCTCACCGCTTGGACGCACCCGGTCCACGATGGAACTGGTTCGATCGGGCCTTGGCTTGCCGGCGGAGGACTATCGGCTGGAGCAGCGCGTCGCCGAGCTGACATTCGGAGAATGGGAAGGCTTCACCTTCGAGGATCTCGCCGATAGCGAACAGGAACAGCTCTTGCATCGGCGCGCGGACAAGTGGCGCTTCATACCACCGCGCGGTGAAAGCTACCAGATGCTGGCCGATCGCGTCGGTGCGTGGCTCAAGACCGTTTCCAGACCTACCCTCGTGGTGTCGCATGGTGGGGTTTTCCGGGTCGTGCGCGGTCTTCTCGAGGGCCTGGAAAGCATTCATGTTCCCAAGCTGGACGCGCCGCAGGACAAGGTTTTTGTCTGGAGAGACGGCCGCTTTACCGCCATTTGACTTGCAGCTACACAAATAAGTTACACTGAGGTCATCGCTTTCTGTGATCGGCCACACCACGTGCGGCGTACGCTCAGCAACTTGAGGGGGAAGGCCGTGTCCGCAGACGAATTCTATCGTGAGCTGCCCAGCTTTTCCGATTTCAGCAACGTTGCGGATCTCGATGACTACCGGGCCGTGCCCGATGACTGGTATGTCTTGACTGCGGACATCGTCAGCTCCGGAAAAGCCGTTGCAGACGGGCGCTACAAGGACGTCAACATGGTCGGCGCCGCAGTGATCGCGGCGGTGTTGAACAGTGTGGGACGGGATCGCGTGCCATTCGTTTTTGGCGGCGACGGAGCCACTTTGCTGGTGCCGCAGAAGGATCTGGAAAAGGGGCGGGAAGCGCTGGCCGGTGTGGTCGGGCTCGCCCGGCAGGTGATGGAACTGGAGTTGCGCGCGGCTGCGATCCCCGTTGCCGATATCCGCGCGGCGGGCGGCGACATCCGGGTGCGCAAGTATCTGCTGAGCCCGGGCAATCATCTGGCAATGATCGTCGGGGACGGGCTCGGCATTTCCGACACGATCCTGAAAGACCCGGAAGCGGTGAAGCCCTATGCCATAGGATCGGACGACTCCGATCTGCCGCCGTTGGAGGGATTGTCCTGCCGCTGGGAACCCTTGCCGGCCCTCAACGGGCACATCGTGTCGCTGATCATGAAGCCGGCCGGACGCAAGTCTCTCACTGAGCTGATGGACAGGATCGCCGGCGAACTCGGCTTCAATCCGCTTCTGGACGACACCCGTGCAAGGATGGCGGACAAGTCACACCTGAAATTCCGGTTTCCACCAAGGGGATTGAGCCTGGAGGTCAACCTGACATCCGCCCGCAATCTTGCCCGGGGCTGGGTGAAAACCACCGTCGAATGCTTCTTTTTCGTCTGGAGCTATACCACCGGCTTACGGGTTGGCCCGTTCGATCCCAAAAAGTACTTCAAGGAACTCAGCCTCAACACGGATCACCGCAAGGTCGGTGACAGTTTGCAACTGGTTCTTGATCTGTCATCGGCGCAGCTGGATTCGCTGCAGTCATGTCTTGCCACGGCATATGACGAGGGCGACGCCATTTTCGGACTGCATGTCTCGAACGAAGCCCTGATGACGTGCTTTGTGCAGGATATCGGCAACAGCCAGCACATTCATTTCGTTGACGGCTCGAATGGAGGCCTTTCTCTGGCGGCGGCCGAGTTCAAGGAAAGACAGGCGGAACTGAGCCACGAACGGCTTCAGGCCCTCTGACCGGATCCCGTTGCCCCGTCTCACCCGGTCGCGGTGTTTCTTTCGTCCACCGCGCTCAGATGGGAGCCGAAATTACTTTTCAAGATCATCGCGCCAAGCTGCGTCTCTGGGACCGCCTTTGAAATGAGGAACCCCTGGATGACATCGCAGCCTTGTTCCGTGAGCCAGGCGCGTTCGCCTTCGGTTTCCACGCCTTCTGCAAGCACGCTGATATCAAGGCTCTTGGCGAGATTGATCAGGGCGCTGGTGAACTTCTGGAGATCGCTCTTGGCATCCACACCCGAGACGAAACTGCGGTCGATCTTGACGCGGTTGATGCTCAGGTCCCTAAGGCTTGAGATGCTGGAATGACCTGTTCCGAAATCATCGAGTTCGATAAAGTATCCAAGTTCCGACAGGTGCGCGATATTTGACTTGATCGGCGCCGCCTTGTCTTCGTCGATCATCACAGCTTCGAGAATTTCGAGGCTGATCAGGCTCGTGTCGAGACCGATTTCGGTAACCTGTCTGTGGAGGCTTTCGACAGCCTTGGAATTGCTCAGGATGTCCGCCGAAATGTTGAGCCCGAAATGCACATTGCGGTGAGATGAGCCCGCAAGAGACGCGGCAAGCTCAAGTGTCTTCCGCCGGACAATGTCCTCGATACGCTCCATGTAGCCGGCTTCCCGTGCTGCCGGCAGGAAGTAGCCCGGATTGTGGACCTTGTCATTGTCCAGCCAGCGAACAAGAGCTTCTGCTCCGACCACTTCTCCGGTGTTGAGGTCGATCTGCGGTTGGAACCAGGGGACGACATTGCCCGCATCCAGCGCTTTCAGGAGCTGTTTGGCGACTTCGCCGTTTTCCTCGAATGCTGTCCGTATGTCGGATGTGAAGCAGGCAAACTTGCGCGGTGCCTTTTGCTTGGCCGACCGCAAGGCCAGTTCCGCGTCGACAAGCAACTGGTCCGAAACGGGATCGCCGGGCCGGTTGATGACCAGTCCGGCATTTGATTCAAGCACCATTTTCTGGCCATTGACTGTGCGCTCGGCCCCCAGATCGCGGATGATCGTCGCTGGGAGCGTTTCAAAATCCGCCGCGCTGGACAGATTGGGCCGCAGCAGCATGAATTCCGTGCCGCCGGTTCTGCACAGGAAGTCTTCAGGCTCCGCGTATTGAACGAGCTGTTCGGCAACGTCCCGCAATATCGTGTCACCGGACTGATCGCCGTAAAGGTCGTTGATCTTCTTGAAATGCCTGAGATCGAGGATCACGAGGCCCAGCTGGTCCTCGGTCTCGCGGTCGGACAGGGAGCGCAGCTTTTTCAAAAGCGCGCGCCGGTTTGGCAAGCCGGTCAGCGGATCGTGGAACCCGAGATTTTCGAACTCCTGCTGCGTGCGGTCCGCAAGCGCGCGGCTGAGCGCAACGGCGATGGCGAAGGCCGCAATGATGACAAGGCCGCCGACCAGACCGGCCAGCGCCACCGCGAAGATTGTTTCTGCACGCGTGTGCTGCAGGTCCGCATGGAGATAATCAACCGTTTCCTGCCAGAGGGCAAAGATGGTGCGGACAAAGTCCGGCTGCACCGAATTCAGCTGCTCGTTCTGGATATCGGCCCCGGTTGCGCCCTTGATCGTCGAAGACAGCAGCTTTGCGCCGGCTGACTGATAGACGAGGTTCGCCGACCGGTAGGCGGCGGCCTTGTCTTGCAGTGTTTTGGCATTTGGTCCGGCAAGCCTTCCGAAATGCTGTTTCGTGGCGCGTGAAGCATGGTCTGCCGCCACCTTGAAACTGCCGCCCTGAACGGGGATGAGCATCTTGTCCCAGGTGTTGATGGCATCCTTGGTCGAGAGCATTCTGCCGTTCTGCACCATCACCGACGTTTCGATGACCACTGTCAGAAGCGTGTGGCTGATGAGGTGCGGCAGTTCGGCGGTTTCATAGGTCGATGCAGAGCTCAAGTTCGACTGATGTGCAATCAGCGCAGCGACCGACCGTGCCTTGCGCAGCGCGCCCGGAATTTCGGGTTCATGCAGGAAAGCGGCGAATTCGGAGACAAGGCTTGCCTCTTGCGGGGCAGTGTCGAACGCTGCGAGCTGCCGCATGAGCACTTCCGTTGGCTGACTGACCTCGCCGGTCAGCGCCTTTTCCTGCATGAGCGGCCCGAGAGCCTGGATGAGGTTCAGGCCATCCAGACTGCGATCGATCGAACCGACGTCTTCGAACTTGCTGTTGAACCAAAGCGACGCGAACAGCAGGCATGGTGCCAGTAAGAAAACGATCAGACCTGTAAGCCAGCCACGAATATGCACTTTTGTGCCCCAAAACCACATTCCTCGCGGACAGTGATAGGGCCTGAGCCTTAAAGATTGGCAAAAATTTATAGGTTAAATGCAGTTTATTGCAGTAATTCTATAAATGAAAAACCACTATAGTCGACCCTGTCTCAGGGAGAAATCTAAAATTTACTTAATAAAAAATCGGAAATAGCTTCACAATTGGTTGAACTTAGATCTTGGATGCAATTTATCCGCCAGGTGGCAAATGACCGCCGGGGCTTGAGCTTCCCGCCGCTTTGCCTTATCGCTCGCGCCTGATGTTTTTTCGCTGAAGATCCGGAAGATTTCATGTCGCATAACAGTTTTGGTCACTTGTTTCGCGTTACGACCTGGGGTGAAAGCCACGGTCCGGCGATAGGCTGCGTCATTGACGGATGCCCGCCGCTGATCCCGCTGAACGAAGCCGATATCCAGGGCTACATGGAAAAACGCAAGCCCGGACAGTCCCGCTTCACCACGCAGCGGCGCGAGGCGGATCAAGTTAAGATCCTGTCTGGTGTGATGGCTGACGAGGACGGTGTCCAAAAAACCACGGGAACGCCAATTTCGCTGTTTGTTGAAAACACCGACCAGCGCTCGAAGGACTATTCGGAGATCAAGGACCGCTTCCGGCCCGGCCATGCGGACTTCACCTATGATGCAAAATACGGGATCCGGGACTATCGCGGCGGCGGGCGCTCGTCCGCCAGGGAGACCGCCATGCGTGTTGCCGCCGGCGCTGTCGCCCGCAAGGTTTTGCAGGGCGTCACGGTTCGCGCAGCGCTGGTCCAGGTCGGTGAAGAGAAGATCGACCGTGGAAACTGGAACTGGGCTGAAGTCGACAACAATCCGTTCTTTTCACCCGATGCGGAAGCCGCCGTGCGCTGGGCGGACTATCTGGATGGCGTCCGCAAGGCCGGATCTTCGGTCGGCGCGGTTATCGAGGTTGTTGCGGAAGGTGTGCCTGCCGGCTGGGGCGCGCCGATCTATGGCAAGCTCGATACCGACCTCGCGGCCGCGATGATGTCGATCAACGCCGTGAAAGGTGTCGAGATCGGCAACGGGTTTGAGGCCGCCAGCCTGACGGGCGAGGAAAATGCCGACGAGATCCGAGTTGACGATGTCGGCAGACCGGTCTTCCTGACAAACAATTCTGGCGGTGTTCTGGGGGGCATATCAAACGGTGACCCTCTGGTCGTGCGATTTGCCGTCAAGCCGACCTCGTCCATCCTGACGGAACGCAAGTCGATCACCCGCCAGGGCGAAGAGGTCGATGTCATGACCAAGGGCCGTCACGACCCTTGCGTCGGCATTCGCGCGGTGCCCGTCGGCGAAGCCATGATGGCTTGCGTGCTTGCCGACCACTTCCTGCGTCATCGGGGGCAGGTCGGCTAGTCGTATAAGGCTGACAGTTCAAAAGGCGACGAGACGCACAAGCCCCGCGCTGGCGAATGCAACGAGCAGGTAGAGGCAGGCGCGCCGGTAGGTCTGGTCGAGACTGCGGCTGAACAGTTTGCTGCCTGCAAAAACGCCCGCCAGGACGAGAGGGGAGAAGATCGCGCCGCGAACGAGAGCTTCTCCTTGCAGGACGCCGTACAGGTACAGCGTCACCGATGACGTCAGCATTCCGAAAAACAGGTAGAGCACCAGCGAGCCGCGCATTTCCCGCGCCTTCTTCGGTGAGGCCAGAACATAAAGTGCAATCACCATCCCGCCGACGGCCGCCAGCCCGCTGACGATGCCCGCCGCGACACCCGTGACCGGAAGCGCGACCTTCTGCGAGGCCGGGAGGATATTGATCTTCATGAGCTGAAGAACCGTCAGCGTCAGCACGATGAGGAGCGCGATCAGCTTTGACAGGTCCACGTCAATGCTGGTGGTCAGCGCCAGGCCAAACGGAACGCCGACTGCGCTGCAGATCGCAAGGATCACGGCGGTTCCGAGATCTGCGTCCCTGAGCCCGCCCCGGAACATGGCAAGGCTGGCGGCGGCTTCCAGAAGAAAGCACACCGGGATCAGCTCGATCGGCGGAATGAAGACGACGATACTCGCCATCAGCACCGCGGACAGACCGAAGCCTGCAAAGCCGCGCACCAGTCCGGCGATGAAGACCATCACGGCACAAATGGTGAGTTGCGTCGGTGGCAATCCTGCCCAGACGCTCAGATCCTGTAGCATGAACACTCTTCCGGTGGGTCGGGAGATCTTCTAGCAGGCTGCATAAACGCAAGTAAATAATCGAAATTGCAGAATGGAGCTGCAATAATGCAGCCATGAACTGGGAAAATCTGAAATACCTCCTCGCATTCTACCGTGCCGGGTCCCTGTCTGCGGCGGCTGGGCGTTTGGGCGTCGATGCAACCACGGTATCCCGGCGCCTGGCAGTGTTGCAAAAGGAAATCGGGACGCAATTGCTTGAAAGGTCCGCCAGCGGCTCTCTTGAACTGACAACCGCAGGTCACAAGGCGATTACCTATGGTGAAACGCTGGAAACGTCGCTCAACACGCTCACCTCGGACCTCTCCGGGGCGGGCCTTGCGGAAGAGGGCATGGTCCGGCTGTCGTCGGTGCCTGTGGTGAATTCCAGGATACTGATGCCGCAGGTGAGCCGTTTTTTCCGCCGGCACCCCGGTATTGAATTGCATCTGGCCTCCGAAATCCGGAATGTCAGCCTGACACGGCGGGAGACCGACATGGCAATCCGCCTTGGCCGACCGCGCGACGGGGGCCACAATGTCACGGCGAAACGGATTGCGGTTCTTGAACATGCTGCCTACGGGCCGGCGGGCGTGGCTGCCGGCGATCTTCCCTGGATCAGCTATCATGAGAACATGAGCTTCCTGCCGCAGGCGCGCTGGATGTCGGAGCATCTGAAAATGTCCGAAACCGGCATCGCCGGTATCCGTCCAAGCGATCTTGAAGTCGTGATTG
>JBCDEN010000696.1:0-2585 GCA_039179715.1 Pseudomonadota bacterium | reverse complement strand
CGGTGATGGCGGGCTATGACGGGCACAGGGGCGCTATCTACTATCTCAGCATCGATCCCGCGCACCAGTCATCCGGCCTCGGACGGCGTCTCATGGAGCACTGCGAGGAATTCCTGATCGGGCTCGGCTGTCCCAAGATCAATCTCTTCGTAAGGCAGGGCAACGAGGCCGTCATGACCTTCTACGACGGCCTCGGTTACGCACCGGAAAAAGCGGTCGCGTTCGGAAAGCGTCTCATTCCGGACGACTGACAGCAGGGATCATGGTTGGGTCTTTGGTCCTGAAGGCCGGCTGACAACGTAGGTCGCGCATCCGATTATGAACAGAGCAATGCCACCTGCGAGCCATGGTCCGGGGGCGGTCGACCAGTAGAAGAAAAAATAGCCGAACGTCATGCCAGCAACTGCAACCATCTTGGCTTTCAGCGGAATAGCGCCATGCTCGCGCCAGGCGATGACCGGCGGTCCGATCACGGGGTGGTTGAGGATTCTCGCTTCAAGTGCGGGCGAGGAGCGCGCGAAACATCCGGCAGCCAGGATGAAGAAGATCGTGCTTGGCAAAATCGGCAGAAACGCGCCGATGATACCGAGACCCACGCATCCAATTCCCAGAAGTTTGAACGTGAATCGCCGCAATCCTGCCTCCGCAATCGGCAATTTTAGGGTATATCGCTGAAAAATTAATCGAGCGAAGTATACCGCACTGCGATAAAGATAATTATGTAGTGTGGATCACACTGTAAGACGAGCACTCAACAGGAATCCGGTCGTTTTCACTTATGAGCCGCAGCAAGCATAAACCAGAAGATACGCCGATCAAGGGCCACAGGCCGGGTGCGGCAACGCGCCTTCGCAACTATTTCCTGACCGGCCTTGTCATCACCGGTCCCATCGGGATCACGCTCTGGCTTACCTGGACCTTCATCAAGTGGGTGGACGGCTGGGTCAAACCCTTTGTTCCCAAGATCTACAATCCAGAGACCTATCTTCCGTTTTCCGTTCCCGGATTCGGTTTGATCGTCGCGATTTTCGTGCTGACCATCGTTGGATTTCTTGCGGCCAACTTCCTCGGGCGCAGTCTGATCTCGGCTGGGGAGGGAATTGTCGGCCGCATGCCGCTCGTTCGCAATGTTTACAGTGGCTTGAAGCAGATCTTTGAGACAGTGCTTGATGAGCGTGGCAACAGCTTCACCAAGGCGGCGCTGATAGAATATCCGCGCAAGGGTCTGTGGGCGATTGTGTTCATTTCGACAGAAACAAAAGGCGAGGTGGCGGAACGCCTGCGGAAGAAAGCGAGCACGGTGTCCGTGTTTCTTCCAACGACCCCGAACCCGACCTCCGGTTTTCTGCTTTTCGTGCCCAAGGAGGACGTCGTCGAGCTGTCCATGGGAGTCGAGGACGCCGCCAAGCTTGTCATCTCGGCGGGTCTCGTCAGCCCGGATCTCCCAGATGTTCTCGAGGATGTCATTGCCGAGCCGGAGAAGCTGGAGCGGATCCGCAAACGCGAAGATGCCTGATCAGCCCGCTCTAAGTAACCTGATCGCCGCATCCCTGCCGAAGAGATAGAGCAGGCAGCGAAGCGCCTGGCCCCGGTCGGATTTCAGGTCCGGATCGGTCTCCAGAATGAGCTTTGCATCATCCCGGGCAACTTCCATGAGATCCGCGTGCTCGTCTGCGCGGGCGATACGGAACCCGGGCGTGCCGGACTGGCGCGTTCCGAGAATTTCTCCGCCGCCGCGCAGTTTCAGGTCTTCTTCCGCGATCAGGAAGCCATCATTGGTTTCGCGCATGATGTTGAGGCGCGCGCCGGCCGTCTCGCCCAGCGGACCCTTGTAGAGCAGGACACAGGAAGATGGCTTGTCGCCGCGGCCGACGCGGCCGCGGAGCTGGTGCAACTGCGCAAGGCCGAACCGTTCCGCATGCTCGATGACAATGATGGTCGCATCGGGAACATCGACGCCGACCTCAATCACGGTTGTCGCGACCAGAACCTTCGTATCGCCGGTCTTGAATGCGGACATGGCGGCCTCCTTTTCATCCGCGTTCATCCGGCCATGTACCAGCGAGACGGGCTGGCGCAGGGCGTGCTGGAGGACGCGGTGACGGTCTTCAACGGCAGCGAGATCGATCTTTTCAGATTCCTCGACCAGCGGACAAACCCAGTAAACCTTCTGCCCCTCCGCAATCGCAGCCCCCACGCGTCCTATGGTCTCGTCCAGACGGTCGAGCGAGACGGAGACTGTCTTGATCGGCTTGCGGCCTGCGGGCTTGTCGGTGAGACGGGAGACGTCCATGTCGCCAAAACAGGTCAGAACGAGCGTGCGCGGGATCGGGGTTGCTGTCATGACAAGCACATCAACGCCCTGGCCCTTGCCCGAGAGGGCGAGCCGCTGGTGGACGCCGAAGCGGTGCTGTTCGTCGACAACGACCATGCCGAGATTTTTGAACGAAACGGATCCTTGAAACAGGGCGTGGGTGCCGACAACAAGGTCGATGTCGCCTGCGTCCAGTTTTTCCTGGAGCAGACGCCGCTCCTTCTGGCTGTCCTTGCCGGTCATCAGCGCCAGCCGGATGCCGGTTTTTTCG
>JBCDEN010000767.1:0-2173 GCA_039179715.1 Pseudomonadota bacterium | reverse complement strand
ATCTGATCACACACGTCTGTCCAGTCCGGATTGGCCCTTTCAATCAACTGATCTTTCCAGGCCCGTCTCCATCTTTTCAACCTTTGTTCCCAATGTACTGCATCAATCGGCTCCTCATAGACCTCGAAATAAACAAGCGTTTTGATGTTGTATTTCTCTGTATGGCTGCCGCGAATTCCCGCTCTATGCTGCTCAATCCTGTTTCTCAAGTTTCGCGCTGAACCTATATAGATCGCTCCTCTCGGCTTGTTGGCCAGAATGTAGACGAAATAGGCCACCGCTCTATTGTGGTCCCGGCTCAGGGCCGGGACGGCGGAGAGAGTTGGAGCCGGATTCTATCTTGTTTTTTTGTTTCCCTTGTTTGCTCAGCGCTGTCCCGGACTTGATCCGGGACCTTAAATCTATCGACCGTTACCCCACGATTTCAGCCGTCTCGACAACCGCGTGGAAAAGGACGTCCGTGCCGGCCTTGGCCCACTCGCGGGTGATTTCCTCTGCTTCGTTGTGCGACAGGCCGTCGACACAGGGGCACATGATCATGGCCGTCGGCGCGACCTTGTTGATCCAGCAGGCATCGTGGCCCGCGCCCGAGATGATGTCCCGGTGGCTGTAGCCGAGGCGCTCGGCGGCGTTGCGCACGGCTTCAACGCAGCCCTTGTCGAACTCGACCGGATCGAAGCCGCCGACCTTTTCGAATTCCACTTCAAGGCCCATGTCGTCGCAGATCTTCGTTGCGCCGGACTTCAGCCGTTCTTCCATGTCCTGGATCACGGCGAGATCCGGGGATCGGAAATCGATCGTGAACACCACCTTTCCCGGGATCACGTTGCGCGAATTCGGATGAACATCGATATGACCGGCAGCGCCGACCGCGTGCGGGGCGTGGGACCAGGCAATCTCGTCGACAAGTTCGAGGATCTTGGCCATGCCGAGGCCCGCATTCTTGCGCATCGGCATCGGTGTGGACCCGGTGTGGCTGTCCTTGCCGGTGACGGTGACCTGTGTCCAGGAGAGGCCCTGGCCGTGGGTGACGACGCCGATATCCTTGCCCTCGGCTTCCAGGATCGGACCCTGTTCGATGTGCAGTTCGAACATGGCGTGCATCTTGTCCTTGCGGGCACCGACGTCCTCGTCACCGACCCAGCCGATGCGCTTCAGTTCATCACCGAAGGACTTGCCTTCCGCGTCTTCGCGGTCATAGGCCCAGTCCTGCGTGTGAACCCCTGCAAACACGCCGGATGCCAGCATGGCAGGGGCGTAGCGTGTGCCTTCCTCGTTGGTCCAGTTGGTGACAACGATCGGATGCCTGGTCTTCACACCAAGATCGTTCATTGAGCGCACGAGCTCAAGGCCGCCGAGGACACCGAGCACGCCGTCATATTTGCCGCCGGTCGGCTGGGTGTCGAGATGGGAGCCGACATAAACGGGCAGGGCGTCCGGGTCCGTTCCGGGACGGGTCATGAACATGTTGCCCATGGTGTCGACCGCCATGGTCATGCCGGCCTCCTCGCACCATTTCTTGAACAGCTTGCGGCCTTCGGAATCTTCGTCGGTGAGGGTCTGCCTGTTGTTGCCGCCGGCAACGCCCGGACCGATCTTTGCCATCTCCATGAGACTGTCCCACAGACGGTCTGCGTTGATCCTCAGGTTCTCACCCGGAGCTGCCATCAGAAATCTCCTATTTCAATTCCGTTTCGACGAAGGACATGGGGGTGTCCCCGCCGTTGATAACGTTGTGCTCGACGCCCTCATCGCGCCGATAGACGGTTCCGGCCGGAACAAGAACCTCGCGGCTTTCCCCGCCGGGTTCTTCCAGGAGCATGCGGCAGTCGGTCAGTGCCGTGATGACGTAGTCCATCTCGTGACGGTGCCATCCGGTTTCCGCGCCCGGCGCAAAATCGAAGCGGGTCACGCGGACCCTGTCATCGTCAATCAGCTGTGTTGCCGTTGCCTGTTCACGTTTCATCACGTTCAGCCTTCGTTGCACTCCCGTCAGTCGATCGCGCTCAGAACCGCGCGAAGTTTCCCGAAGAGCTCATCGATCTGTTCCTTCGAGATGATCAGCGGCGGGGAGAGGGCGATGATATCACCGGTCGTGCGGATCAGAATGCCATCATCATAGGCTTTCAGGAAGGCTGAGAATGCGCGTTTTGTGGGCTCGCCTGCAATCGGT
>JBCDEN010000468.1:0-4025 GCA_039179715.1 Pseudomonadota bacterium | reverse complement strand
GTCGCCGAGCGTCGCGCCGCGCGATGCGTCGTTTGCCGATCTCAGGCCCGATTGTCCGAGAGTCTCGCGTAATTCCGGACTAAGCTGTGCAAGTTGCGCGAATTTGGAGTGGTTGGCCGAGTCGAGCGAATCCAGCTCCGTCACGTCGATTACGATCGCGCCGAGCTCAGCAAGCTCCTCGTCGTTCGAATACGCTCCGACGCGCTCCTTGCCGCCGGCAATGGCCCGTGAGAGCCGCAGCGCGCGGTCGTCCCTCGAGACGACGACGACATAGGGGTTCGTCGGTCTGCCGAGCTTCCTGAGCTGTGCCTTGAAAAGGTCGATGTCGATGTCCGGCGCGGCCAGGACGACCACCTTGACCTTGCCCTGCAAGGCTCTGCGCTGCTCTGGCGAGGACTGGATGGCCGTTTCCATGAGCAGCCAGTTGCCCATGGAATGGGCCAGAATGGTGATGTTGTCCGCATTTGTCTTGGCAAGCAGAAGCATGGTTTCCGCAAGGGATTGCCGCGCGATTGCGGCGCTGTTCAGGTCGTAGACGTAGTCCTGCAGCTTGCCGCGCGACGCCCAGGTGAAAAGAACGGGCACGCCGTCAATGTCGCCGTCATGGACCACCTGCACGAAGCGGTAGAGCGCTTCGGGAAACAGTGTGTTGTAGCCGTGGATGAACAGGAATATGTCGCGTTTTCCGCGCGGCATCTTGGCCAGACGGCTGTTGATCTGGCGGATGAAGGCGTTCTGATCCTCGATGTAACCCGCATCGCGCGCGACGAATTCCGTCTCCGGATTGCCGGGCAGGCTGTCAGGCCATTCGATCTGGCTGACTTCGTGGGTGGGCGGAACCGAGATCGTGGCGTGGGCATAGCTGACCTTTTCGCCGCGCTCGCCATTGAAAAAGGTGTCCGGACGGCTGTCGCGCTCGCGCGTCGTGACAACCATGATGTCATGCGACTTTGCACCCTGGGCCGGGATTTCCGTCAGTGCCAGCGCACCAAACTCCGGCCGGCTTCCGCATCCAGCCAGCAACAGCAGCAGGACCAGAAGCAAACCTGACTTTAGTGTAAGCGACCAAGCGCCTGTTGAACCGTCGTTAATCTGATCAATCATCGCGTGCTGCCGCTCACCTAACACCTGCTCAAGGCACCATAAGCATCCCGAGCAGGAATCCAAGTCCGCAGATTTGCTGAACAGCGCCGAGGACATCTCCCGTTACGCCGCCGATCTTTGATCGACAGATGTGCCCGATTGCAAATCCGGCAGCGATCGCGACCGCCAGTGCGAGAAAAAGAGCTGTGGGTGAAAGAAGCAGCGCCGCGGGCAGGAGGAAGGGAAGGGTCAAAAGCGCGGCGTTTCGTGCCGTTGCCGCATCCGGTCGTCCAAATCGGGCCGCAAGGCCCTCAGGGCGGGCCAGCGGGTGTTGCGACCATTGCCACACCAGGATCGCCCGGCTGACAACTTCTGTGCTCAGGAACAACAACGCCGCATCAGCGGGGCTGAATTCCTGCCAGAGAACCGCGAGAAGGGAAAGACGCAGCACAACGGTCAGAACAAGTGCGAGCGCACCGAAGGCCCCGATACGGCTGTCCTTCATGATTTCCAGACGGCGGGCCGGTGTCGATCCGCCGAAGAAACCGTCAGCGACATCGCTCAGCCCGTCTTCGTGCAGGGCGCCCGTCGTTGCACACAGGGCTGCAAGCATCAGAGCTGCAACCGCAAATGCCGGCAAGGCCGTATAGCCGAGCAAGGTTCCGAGGCAGGCAGCCGGCAGGGCAACAACAAGACCCGCGAGCGGCGCTGCGCGTGCGATTTGCGGAAAATGCGGCGCGGCTGCAGGATTGTCCACGCTGTTCACCTTCGGCAGCGGAAGGCGCGAAAAAAACCTCACGCAGGCGGCGGTATCAGCTGCAAGCATGGCCAGCGCACCGGTAAACGGCAAAGTTGCTGTCGTCGCCGCGCTTTGACTGTGCTTTTTACGAGAATCTGAGGATTGGTCGGTTTCCGCGCTCATCAGGCCGGTCCTGTGCTTGAGTTTTTCCAACGCGCCGTTATAGATCAGCCGCCAGAGAGGACCAAGTATCGGAACTCCCAGAAATTCTGACCGGGAAAAACAACATGTCCCTATCCGAGACCGCGCTTCCGTTCGATGATATTCGCAACCTCGTCAAGTCAATGCCGGGTCCGGACGAGGAGGCGCTTCAGAAGGTCAGGGACAGAGACGCCCAGCTGACCAAGCCGGCCGGGTCGCTCGGGCGTCTGGAAGAGATCGTGGAATGGCTGGCTGCCTGGTCCGGGAACGCGCCGCCCAAGGTCAGCCGTCCTATGGTGGCAATATTTGCGTCCGCGCACGGGGTTGCCGACGAGGGCGTATCTGCATTTCCGAGCGCGGTAAACCAGCAGATGGTTGAAAACTTTGCTGCCGGCGGTGCCGCCATCAACCAGCTCTGCCGCGTGAACGACATCGGCCTGAAGGTTTTTGATCTTGCCGTCGATATGCCTACGCCGAGCATCACGCGCGAAGATGCCATGGACGAGGCCAACTGTGCCGCGACCATGGCCTATGGCATGGAAGCGCTCGCAGGCGGGATCGATCTGATCTGCCTCGGAGAAATGGGGATCGGCAACACGACGGTGGCAGCAGCCGTGTTTCACGGGCTGTTCGGCGGTGAGGCCGGCGACTGGATCGGCCGCGGCACCGGTGTCGATGATGACGGCCTTGCCAGGAAGCGTGAGGCTGTCGAAAAGGCTGTGGCACGGCTGAATGGCGAGAACGACCCGCTGGAAATCCTCAGAAAGGTCGGAGGACGCGAAATTGCGGCCATGGCCGGTCTGATCATTGCAGCGCGCCTGCAGCGGGTTCCGGTTATTGTCGACGGGTTTGTCGCCACGGCGGCCGCAGCCGTTGTTTACGCAATGGACTCGTCCGGTCTGGATCACTGCCTGTTTGCGCATGTGTCCGCAGAGCATGCGCACGGGCGCGTGCTTGAACGTCTTGGCAAGGACGCTTTGTTCGATTTCGGTATGAGGCTAGGCGAAGGGTCCGGCGCCGCGCTCGCAGCCGGAGTGGTCAAGGCAGCGTCCGAGATGCATTCGGGCATGGCGACATTCGCCGACGCCGGTGTGTCTGAAAAATCCTGACGTCACGCCCTGCGGGCGAGGTCCTGCTGATCTTCGCCCGCCACGGGTGATGTCTGGCCCGCCTCCGACGAATAGTTCATGTTGCGAGACGGCGGCAGTGACACGATCACTTCCGTTCCTTGCCGGGGCTTGGATCTGATCGTGAACTTTCCATCATGCATGCTGATGAGCGCCTGGACGATGGAGAGCCCGAGGCCGGTCCCCTGTTCGGCGCTCTTGATGGCATGCGAGCCCTGACCGAAGGCTTCAAGAACCGTCGGGATTTCTTCTTTGGGAATGCCAGGGCCGTTGTCGCGGATCGAAACATATTGTCCGCCGTCCGAAGTCGGTCCGAGGTTCACCCGGACTTCGCCACCGACCGGTGTGAATTTGACGGCATTTGACATCAGATTGAGGATGACCTGCCGAACGGCGCGTTCATCGGCCCACACGCGCGGGAGACCCGCCTGATGCGCGTGATGAAGGGTAATCGATTTTGCGTTTGCGCGAACCTTCATCATCGTGCCGCATTCGGCGACCACCTCCTGAAGATAGATGCTTTCCTCGTGCAACTCGTGCCGGCCGGCCTCGATGCGCGACAGGTCAAGGATTTCGTTGATCAGATTGAGAAGATGTTCGCCCGACCCGTGAATATCCTCCGCATAGGACCGATAGTTCTTGTTGGTCATCGGACCGAGAACCTCGTCCTTCATGATCTCGGAAAATCCCAGAATGGCGTTGAGCGGCGTTCTGAGCTCATGGCTCATTGTCGCCAGGAACCTTGATTTTGCCAGGTTAGCGGCCTCCGCGCGCCGGCGCGCTTCATCGGAGACGGCGTTCGCGGTTTCAAGTTCGGCGATCAGATGATCCTTGTCCGCGCGGTATTCCAGCATCGTGTTGGCGTTTTTCAGAAG
>JBCDEN010000782.1:0-2109 GCA_039179715.1 Pseudomonadota bacterium | reverse complement strand
TTCACTCCATGATCCGCGTTCTGGACGAAGAGCGGTCGCTTGCCTTTTACCAAAAGGCGTTCGGTCTGACGGTCAAGGACCGTCTGGATTTCCCCGAATTCGCTCTCATCTACCTGAGCAATCCGGAAAGCGAGTTCGAGCTGGAACTCACGGTAAACAAGTCTCAGACCGCGCCATATGACCTCGGCGACGGCTACGGCCATTTCGCCGTCTCTGTCACCGATCTTAACGCCGAGCATGCGCGTTTCCAGGCCGAAGGGCTCAATCCGAGAAAACTTGTCGAATTCGCGCCGGCCGGGGAACTGGTTGCCCGGTTTTTCTTCGTTGCGGATCCGGACGGGTACCAGATCGAGGTGCTCGAGCGGGGAGGCCGCTTCAAATAACAATCAAGAGGGAGGAGAGAAGATGAGGAAGGCAGATGGGCCGAAAGGCCTCAGCCGCAGGCAATTGCTGTTGAGCGCAAGCGCGGCGGGCGCTTCGTTCGTGATCGGATCGGGTTTCATTGCAGCCAGGGACGCGGCCTGGGCGGCGGAAGTCACCACCTTGAAACCGGAAACCTTCGCAACGCTGGTGCAGATGGCAAGGGACATCTACCCGCATGACCGCATCGCGGACGAGTTTTACGTGGTTGCGGTGCAGGGCTACGACAACGCGGATCTTGCCGAAGAAGTCGAAGCCGGAATAGCTGCCCTTGATGCGGCGGCGCAGGGCAAGGGGCATGAAGGATATCTTGGTACCGGCTGGGAACGCGACCGGGTGGATATCCTGCGCAACATGGAAGAGAGCGCGTTCTTCCAGAAGATCCGCGGCGGCCTTGTAACGGGACTTTACAACCAGAAAGCCGTCTGGCCGGTCTTCGGTTACGAGGGCGAAAGCTATTCAAAGGGCGGTTACATCGACCGCGGTTTCAACGACATCAACTGGCTTTGAGCCGTAGGGGAGGACAGAACCATGGCTGCACCATTTGATCTGAACGACGACACCGTAGTCGTTGTCATCGGAACCGGCGCCGGCGGCGGCGTTCTAGCAAACGAACTGGCACAAAAGGGCGTCAGCGTGGTCGCGCTGGAAGCGGGCGGACGCTACCTGCCGGAGGACTATGTCAACGACGAGTGGGAAAGTTTCGGACAGCTTGCCTGGGTCGACCCGCGCACAACCAGCGGCGACTGGCGCGTTTCGAAGGACTTTTCCGGACTGCCGGCCTGGATCGTCAAGGCCGTCGGGGGTGCAACCACGCACTGGGCCGGGGCATCCTTGCGCTTCCAGCCACATGAGTGGAAAGCTGCGACAACGTATGGAGATGTTCAGGGCGCAAGCCTGCTCGACTGGCCGATCGATGCCGAGGAAATGGAGCCCTGGTACGCCAAGGCCGAGGACAAGCTCGGCGTGACCCGGACCAATGGCCGTCCCGGATTGCCGGGGAACAACAACTATCTCGTGTTCGAGAAAGGCGCTCGGGAACTCGGCTACAAGGACGTTCACACGGGCCGCATGGCGATCAACGCGGAGGACTTTGACGAGCGGCTGCCGTGCCAGCAGACCGGTTTCTGCTTCCAGGGGTGCAAATGGGGGGCGAAATGGTCCGCCGCCTATACCGATATCCCCCGGGGTGAGGCAACGGGGAACCTGGAAGTGCGCGAGCGCGCCCATGTTGCCAAAATCCTGCACAACCCTGATGGCAAGGTGACGGGCGTCGAGTATCTCGACAAGGACGGCAATCTGCAAATGCAGAAGGCCCGCATTGTCTGCGTGGCCGGGAACTCCTTCGAGTCCCCGCGCATGCTGCTCAATTCGGCATCAACGATGTTTCCCGACGGACTGGCGAATTCCTCCGGGCAGGTTGGCCGGAACTACATGCGGCACATGACCGGCTCCGTTTACGCGGTTTTCGACAAGCCGGTGCGGATGTGGCGCGGGACGACAATGGCCGGGATCATCCAGGATGAGTCGCGCCATGACCCGTCGCGCGGCTTCGTTGGCGGATACGAAATGGAAACCCCGCCTGGTCTGCCTGTGCGGTGACCTCAGATGTAGACAGTGACTGTGGACAGACTGGCCTGGTTTGCCTGTGAGGTAACCTCAGATGTGGACAGTGACTGTGGACAGACC
>JBCDEN010000779.1:0-2124 GCA_039179715.1 Pseudomonadota bacterium | reverse complement strand
GCGTAAAGGAAGTTGTCGCGGCGCCAGTCGGTGTAGATCAGCGTGTCGCCATGCGTCCGGCGCCAGGGCTGACCGCCGTCAATACCGGCGGCAACCGTGGTTGCCTTGTCCTGCGTGACGACGAGACCATAGTTGCGGCCGAAACGGCAATAGAGGAAGCCGGAGTAATAGCAGATATTGTGATAGGAGGTCATGAGGACGGCATCGATGCCGCGCTTCGCCATCAGCTTGCGCAGATTGACCTGCCGCCGGTCCATCTCTTCAGCCGAGAAAGGCGAAAAACTCTTCTCGCCATTGTTCATTTCGTAAATGCGGATCATGTCGTCGCTCATGGAAGATCTCCTTTCCCGAAGTGAGCCGGTTCCGTTATCTTGTTCATTTCCGGGGCCTGAAACGCAAAACGGGCCGGCTTCCCGAGAAGAAGCCGACCCGCCAGGCCCAAATCCAAATTGTCTTGCAACCGGGAGACTTTCGTCTCCACCCGGTGGCTGGCGTTCCGCCACCGGCACATAGCGTGAGCTGCGGGGCTTTTTCCTAGCCCGGTGTCAAACCTCTAAGCCTTTCGGAACGCCGGCGCAAGAGTTCCAGCACCGTCAGCAGCGCGATCGAGATCGCCACCATGAGCGAGGCGACCGCCAGGATGGTCGGCGAGATCTGTTCGCGCAGGCCGGTGAACATCTGCCAGGGCAGCGTTTTCTGACCGGCGGAGCCGAGGAACAGGACCACGACCACTTCATCGAAGGAGGTGATGAAGGCGAACAGCGCGCCAGAAACGACGCCCGGAACGATCAGCGGCATCTGCACCTTGAAGAAGGTGGTGACCGGGTTGGCCCCAAGGCTCGCCGAGGCGCGCACGAGAGAACGGTCGAAACCGACGAGGGTCGCCGTCACCGTGATGATCACGAACGGTGTGCCGAGCGCGGCGTGGGCCAGAACGACGCCCCAGTAGGTGCCCTGCAGGCCGATGCGGGAATAGAAGAAATACATGCCCGCCGCGGAAATGATCAGCGGCACGATCATCGGCGAGATCAGGATCGCCATGATCGCCGGCTTGTAGGGCACGTGCGACTGGGACAGGCCGACGGCGGCAACAGTGCCGAAGGCCGTTGCCAGCAGCGTGGCGACCGGCGCGATCAGCACCGAGTTGACGAGCGCCTGCTGCCAGTCCGGGTTGGTGAAGAAGTCGTTGTAGTGCTTGAACGAATACCCCGCCGGGTCGAAAGACAGCATTTCCTTGGTGAAGGTGAAGAAGTCTTGCGCGTTGAAGCTCAGCGGCAGGATCACCAGGATCGGAAAGATCAGGAAGAAGAAGATCAGCCCGCAAACGATCCGGAAGGTATAGAACCACGTTCTCTGCAAGGGGGACGCATAGGGTGGTAGTGCGCTCATGTCGTCCTCCTATCCGAGCTTCACGTTGTCGATGCCAACGATCTTGTCATAGACGACGAAGAGAATAAGCACAGCGACAAGGAGCAGGGTTCCGAGCGATGCCGCCAGGCCCCAGTTGAGCGACGACGAGATGTGATAGGCAATCCGGTTGGAAATGAAGATGCCCGACGTGCCGCCGACCAGCTCCGGCGTGATGTAGTAGCCGATTGACAGGATGAAGACGAGAATGGCGCCCGCGCCGATGCCCGGAACGGATTGCGGGAAATAGACCCGCCAGAAGGCGGTCCAGTCATTCGCGCCGAGGCTCTTGGCCGCGCGGACATAGCTGGGCGAGATGGTCTTCATCACCGAATAGAGCGGCAGGATCATGAAGGGCAGCAGGATATGCGTCATGGCGATGATTGTGCCGGTCTGGTTGTTGATCATCACGAGACGGCCGGCATCGTCGATCAGTCTGGTCCAGACAAGGAAGTCGTTGATCACGCCCTGTTGCTGCAAGAGCACTTTCCAGGCCGATGTCCGCACCAGAAGACTGGTCCAGAACGGCAGCAACACGAGGATCATCAGAAGATTGGATGTGCGCAGCGGCAGGGACGCGAGCAGGAAGGCGATCGGATATCCCAGAAGCAGGCACGAGAGGGTGATCACGATCGACAGAAACAGCGTCCGTCCGAACAGGAACATGTAGATCTGCTGGTCTTCCGGCTTCATTTCGATGCCTTCCGGACCGCGCTT
>JBCDEN010000820.1:0-1842 GCA_039179715.1 Pseudomonadota bacterium | reverse complement strand
CTGTGAAGGTGACTTTGGCCATGGCTGTCGGCCTTGCGGGCGGACTTCCCGCCGCGGCGCAGGACAGCGGTTCCGCCGCGCAGAAGGTCACTGTCGCAAAGGTACAGATGATCACGCCGAACAACAGGTCGCGCTATGTCGGGCGGGTCGAGGCGACCAAGACCGTCGACATCGTCGCACGGGTGGAAGGCTACCTGACAGAACGCAAATTCACCGAAGGCGGTTTTGTCAAACAGGGCGACCTGCTCTACGTCATCGAAAAAGACCTCTACCAGGCAAGCGTCGACCAGTCCAAGGCGACGCTCCAGGGAGCGCAGGCAACACTGAAGAATTCGCAGATCGAGCTGGAGCGCCAGCGCCAGCTGCTTGCAAAAGGCGACGTCTCGCAGGCCACCTATGACAGTGCCAAGGCAACGATGGATGTCGATCAGGCCAATGTCGGCGAAGCGCAAGCCAACCTGGAAACCGCCGACATCAATCTCAGCTACACCGACATCAACAGCCCGATCGACGGGCGCATCAGCAAGACCAACGTCAATGTCGGCAATCTGGTTGATTCCAACACCGGAACGCTGGCGACGGTCACAAGCGTCGATCCGATCTATGTCAGCTTCTACATGGGTGAAAAGGACCTGATCAAGGACCGCGAAGCCGGTCTCATCGGCAATGATTCCTCCACCCTTCAGGTCAGCCTGACCCTGACCGACGGCACCAAGTACCCCTCCGAGGGCAAGATCAGCTATGTCGGAACCTCCGTCGAGGAAGGCAGTGATTCCATCGAATTGCGCGCCACCTTCGATAATCCGAAAAACATCCTTATCCCCGGACAGTTCGTCAACGTTTCGGTCAAGAACGATGACCAGACGGCGGTGGCGGCGATCCCGCAGGCCGCGATCCAGCTCGATTCAAAGGGTCACTATGTCTACGTCGTCAGTGCGGACAACAAGGTGGAACGGCGGGACGTGGTTCTGGGCCGGCAGTCCGGAACGCTCTGGGAAGTCACATCCGGTCTCAAGGACGGTGAACAGGTGGTCGTCCAGGGCCTTCAGCGGATCGGTCCTGACATGACCGTCGACCCCGTCGAAGCCGCCAAAAGCTAAAAGAGACGATCGATCATGCTGTCCAAGTTCTTTATCGACCGTCCGAATTTCGCGCTGGTTCTCTCGCTGATCGCCTCGCTGATCGGGGTTATTGCCATCATCCTCATTCCAATCGCGGAATATCCCGATGTCACACCGCCCCAGGTCGTGGTGAATGCGCAATATCCGGGCGCCGATTCCGAGCTGATCGAGAAATCGGTTGCGATCCCCATCGAGGAACAGGTGAACGGCGTCGACAACATGATCTACATGTCCTCGACGAGTTCCAATGCGGGCACCTACCAGCTGACCATCACGTTCGAAGTCGGTACGGATCCGGATATTGCCGCGGTGAATGTGCAGAACCGGGTTGCCCTCGCCGAACCGACGCTGCCGGCAACGGTCAAGACCCTCGGCGTTGCCACGCAGAAGCAGTCCGCCAACATGCTGCAGGTGGTCAACCTCGTCTCCCCGGACGAAAGCCGCGACGCGATTTTCCTGAGCAACTACGCGACGATCAACATGCAGGACCGGCTGTCGCGCCTGCCCGGCGTCGGCAGCGTGTCCCAGTTCGGCCCGCTGGATTACAGCATGCGGGTGTGGATGAACCCGGACCAGATGTCCGCGCTCAATCTGACGGCCACCGATCTTTCCAACGCGATCCAGGCTCAGAACACCGAGGCAACCGCCGGTCAGATTGGCGGGGCACCGTTCGCAGGTCCGACCGAACTGCAACTGACGCTTAAATCTCAGGGACTTCTGG
>JBCDEN010000142.1:0-7862 GCA_039179715.1 Pseudomonadota bacterium | reverse complement strand
CGACGGGCGGAAGAATATAGCCATCGACTGGACCGCCCGGATCGAGGATAGCCGGCGAACGCTCCCAGGCCTCCGCGAGATCCTGTGGAGGTGTCAGGTAGACAACCGCCGTCCGGTAGGTCGTGAGGTTCGTTGCAAACGCTGGAAAGAGGCCAAGTGTCCAGGCTCCGGCGGTGACGATCACATGATCGCCATTCACAACCTGACCATCGGCGAGTGTGACGGAGCCGGCGGCGGGATCGACGGTTGTGACTTGCGTAGTCTCACGCACATCCACGCCGTTTGCCCGCAACCAGTCACGGAGATCCGATGCAATTTTCTGACACAGGAGAACACCGCCTTCGTCGCTGACCAGACCGTAGCGGATCGTTTCCGGATCGACGAAGGGAAACCGCGCGGCGGTCTCTTCAGGCGTCAGGTCCTCAAACGGATAACCACCTTCGACAAGACCCTTCCGGTAGTCCTCGCCGCCATCGTCTTCGCTCTGTGACATCACCATGAAACCGGTGTCCACCAGGTGCTTTTGCCCGAGATCTTCCCACATCTCGTCCCACGCCGCATAGGCATCGCCGATGCGCCGTTGATAACCACCCTGCCCGCCATAGGCACGGCGGATGATCCTGTGCTGGTCACCGGAAGCAGACAGCGGGTTCGGGATCGGTCCCTGCTCGAGCAGCGTGACCCCAATGCCGCGCTTGGTGAGTGCCCAGGCAGTTGAAAGGCCGGAAATTCCGGCTCCGACAACAACTATTGTCATGGAAAGTGTCCTGCGATTTGAACCCGCAGATTACTCCGCGCAACCGTGGAAGCAAGAAACGTTTTGACGCTCGATCCGCAGACCGGTCATGCGTATGTGAAGATCTTGAATCTCTTCTTTAAGCCGCTCACAAAACACATGAACGGGACATAAGGGCCGTCACGCGGCATTAAGAGAATATCTTGCAAATACTCCAATAAAAACAAAAGATTGCGCAGGAAACCGGAATCAGTTCCATAACCCTCAGTCCCCCAGCGGCTGCGGCCCCGTCCGCCCGTGATAGGCCGTAAGCGACGCGCGGATGCGGCGCAGGTTCTCCGTCGTGTGATCGGATCTCAGCTGTGCGACCGCCATGGCAAGAGCGTCGATGATGACCAGATAGGCGTAGCGCGACGCGGTGGGTTTATAGATATCCGGATCTTCCGGGAGATCGATCTGCAACGCGCAATCGACAGAGCGCGCGAGCGTGCTGCCCGACTTCGTGATCGCCAGCGTGGCCGCGCCGTACCCTCCGGCAATTTCGGCGGCGCTCACGACTTCATCGGCCTCCCCGCTGGACGAAATCAGCAGGATGACATCCGACTTCGACAGGGTCGCTGCGCGCATCTGCAGCAGATAGCTGTCGGAGACCGCCAGTGTCGGGACACCGAGACGGAACAGCCGGTTGGACGCCTCCTGCGCCAGCATGGACGACCCGCCGCCGACACCCCCGACAAGCACGGTGCGTGCGCTCGCGATATGGTCTTTCGCCGCCTCGAACACGTCCCCGTCCAGCTGCTTGCGCATCACGTTCAAGGACGCGGAAAGAGCCCCGATCACCTGGTCGAGAAATCCGGAGGTCGTCTCCGCTTCCGGCCGGTCACCGACATCGAGATACTGCAGGCTGACGGCCAGGTTTTGCGCCAGCCGGATCTTGAATTCCCGGAAGCCGTCGCACCCCATCGTCCGGCAGAACCTCACCACCGTCGGTGTGCTGACGTCACACGCCTTCGCGACCTCTGCTATGGTCATGGTGCTGATCTGTTCCAGGTTCGCCGATACGAAGTCGGCAACCTTCTGTTCCCGCGTTGAGAGCCGACCCTCGGATTTCTTCAGATTGGAAATCACGTCGACAGCCGCGTGTCCCAGTCCCTCGTCTATTTTCAATCGTGCCTGCATGATACCTCGCCCTCATTCTGTAACTCAGTTACAAAAATGGGTCAATAAACACATTGATTTAGCATATTGGGCGGTTATTTTTGTAATTAAGTGACAAAAATTCCTTGACTCATCGTGTATTCCCGCGAAATTATCTAACGGAGTTTCAAGCTGGAGGGGCAAACTTGAAAATCCTGGCAGACAGAATCGGCACAACGCTGAACCGGCTGATCGAGGCGGTCGTCGCAGTCCTGATGCTGGCGCTTGTCATCGACGTCTGGATCGGTGTCATCGACCGCTACTGGTTTCACTGGCAGTTGCCCTGGCCGGAAACGCTTGCCCGATACCTGATGATCTGGGCGGCTCTCCTGGCCGTCTCGTCCGGCATTGCCCGCCGCGAGCATATCGGTCTGACATCCTTCCTGATGAAGCTGCCCCTTCCCGTCCGGCGCGGCGTTCTCATCGTGATCGACCTGCTGGCGATCGCTCTTTTTGCCTATGTGCTCTGGTTCGGGGTCGGCTTTGCCCAGAGCGGCGCATCCAGGCAGGCGATGATTTTCGGCGCTACGCTGGAACCGTTTTTCTGGGCTGTGCCTGCCTCCGCTTTTCTCGCAATCGTCCAGCTCGTTCTTGCGCTGCTTCGCGATCAGGGTCTTCAGCTCGACATATCAATGGAGGCGCGGGCATGATTGTCGCCGTCACCTTCGTTCTCCTGATCCTGTTCGGCATGCCGATCGGTTTCGCCATCGGCCTTGCGGGCGTCGTCGGCCTCATCGATATGGGCGGAGGCCCCAACTTCCTCGCGATAGGTCCGAGCAAGATCTTCAACGGCCTGAACATCTTCCCGTTCCTGGCCATGCCGTTCTTCATTCTCGCCGGCGAGATCATGAACGGCATCGGCATCACCGACCGCCTCGTGAAACTGGCACAGGTTCTGGTCGGGCGATTTCGCGGCGGCCTCGCCCACACCAACATGCTCGCCTCCGTCTTCTTCGCGGGCTTGACCGGCTCGGCAACGGCAGATGCCGCCGCCTTCGGCCGCACCCTGGTTCCGGCCATGGAAAAAGAAGGCTATTCGCGCGACTATGCCTGCGCCGTCACCGCCGCAGGCTCGATCATCGGCCCGACGATTCCCCCGTCAGGCCTCATGGTCGTTTATGGGTCGCTCATGGGTGTTTCCATCGGAGGCCTGTTCGCGGCCGGCATCCTCCCTGGTCTCGTCATCTGCCTCGTCTGCATGGGCGTCATCGTCGTTGGCGGGAAGCGCGAAAACCTTCCAAAAGCCGCGCGCGGGGCCAGCTTGCGCGAGGTCTGGGACACGTTCGTGTCATCGCTCACCGCGCTCCTGATGCCGATCATCATCCTGGGAGGCATTCTCGGCGGTGTCGTCACGCCGACGGAAGCCGCATCGATCGCCGTCGCCTATGCCCTCTTCATCGGGGTCTTCGTCTACCGGACGCTCAACGTGCGGGAATTCTATTCCATGCTCGTGCGCACGGCACGCATCACCGGGGTTATTTTCGTGATCATCGCCTTTGCCGGTATTCTTGGCTGGTGGATGAGTTTCGAGCGCATCCCGCAGATGCTGGCCGGAACCGTTCTCGGCATTTCCGAAAACCCCTATGCCGTCATCGCCATCATCATCGGGATCCTGCTGATCGTCGGCATGGTTATGGACATTACCGCCATCCTGATCATCCTGGCACCCGTCCTTGTTCCGCTGACCGAGCAGATCGGCCTCGAGCCGATCCATGCGGGCATCATCTTCGTCCTCGCGCTGAACATCTCGCTGATGACACCGCCCGTTGGTGCCTGCCTGTTCGTCCTGTCCTCGGTCACCGGGGAAAAGCTGGAACGGATCGCAGTCAAGCTCATGCCGTTCCTGATCGCCGAAATAATCATCCTGTTCCTGTTCGCATTCTGGGAGGACGCGGCACTGTTTCTGCCGCGCGCCTTCGGATTTGCCCAATAGACCACGTCTTCAACTGAGGAGCTAATCATGAAGACTTTGAAGAAGGGGTTCGTAGCAGGCGCTGTTCTGGCGCTGACCGCAACAACCGCACTGGCCGAAGGCGGCGTCATCCGCTTCGGACATGACAACAAGACCGACCCGTTCGAGAACCCGGCACATGCCTGCACGGCGGTGTTCTCCAACATCGTTGCGGCCGACACCAATGGCAGCGTGACCGTCGAGGTGTTCGGCTCCAACCAGCTTGGCTCGGCGGCAGAGCATGTCGATCAGGTGCGCAACGGCGTTATCCAGGCGACCCTGACATCGACTGGTGCGCTTGCCAGCTACTATCCGCGCATCGACGTTCTGAACCTGCCCTTTGCCTTCGCCAACAATGCGTCCACCTATTCCGTCTTCGACGGCCCCTTCGGTGAGGCGCTGGCAGCCGACATAGAGGAAACGCTCGGCGACGTCGTCGTTCTGGGCTTCCCGGACACGGGCGGGTTCTTCGCCGTGACAAATTCGCAGCGGCCCATTGCGGATCTCGACGACTTCAACGGCATCCGCATCCGCACGATGACCCTGCCCTCGCACCAGAAGATCGTGCAGGCACTGGGCGCGGAAGCCTATCCGCTGAGCTGGGGCGAGGTTTACTCCGGCCTGCAGACCGGCGTGATCGACGGACAGATGAACCCCGTGCCGATCATTTCCTTCGCAAACTTCGCGGAAGTCCAGAAATACATGACCCTGACCAACCACCTGTTCTCGCCGTATACGTTCATGGTCAACCGCGCCTTCTTCGAGGGCTTGAGCCAGGCTGAGCAGGACACCCTGCGCGTTGCCGCGGAAAACTGCGTCGCGGCAAGCCGTGGCCTCTCCCGCATCATCGAGGCCTCCGACCGGGGCCTTGCGGGCTTGATGGACAAGATCGAGGTGACTGCCCTGACGGACGATCAGCGCAAGGCAATGGCGGGTGCGGCGCAGCCGGCGTTCGAGACCCATGTGGCCGAGAACCTCGATGCCAAGGCGACCGAACTGCTTAACCTTTTCAAGAGCGAAGTCGAAGCTGCCAACGGCAGCAGTTACCTGAACTGACGCGGCGTATGACCTAAGGTCCTCCCTGGCTTGGGGAGCTCCGGCTCCCCTTGCCGACTTTTCATTCTGACCGGGGTTTTCATGCGGGTTTTTTGTGCCTCCATCGCAACCGAGACCAACACTTTTTCTCCCTTGCGGACGGATTTTTCGGACTTTGAACAGAGCTTCTATGCACCGCCCGGCGCGCACCCGGAAACGCCGACGCTGTGCAGCGCTGTGTTCCCTGCCTTGCGCAAGCGCGCCGCGCGCGGCGAGATCGAGCTGATCGAGGGCACGGCCACATGGGCCGAACCAGGTGGTCTCGTGAGCGCGCCGACATGGCAGCGTTTGCGCGGCGAGGTGCTCGGCCAGTTGAAGGCGGCGCTGCCGCTCGACGCTGTGATCTTCGGCCTGCACGGTGCCATGATTGCCGACGGCTGCGTGGATTGCGAAGGCGACCTTCTGGAGGCCGCGCGTGAAATTGCCGGCCCGGACTGCCGGATTGGCGCGACCTTCGACCCGCATAGCCATCTGAGCGAAAAACGCACCAGAAGCGCGGATGTCATCACAGTCTTCAAGGAATTTCCGCACACGGATTTTGTCGAAACCGGCGAGACCTGCGCAGAGCTGACGCTCAAGGCCGCGCGCGGCGAAATCTCGCCCGTCACAAGCGTGTTTGACGTGCGTATGATCGATGTCCTGCCGACAAGTCTGCAGCCGATGCGCGGCTTCATCGACAGACTGAATGCGCTCGAAAGCTCCGGCGATATCCTGTCGGCATCGGTCATTCACGGCTTCATGGCCGGCGACTCGCCTGATCTTGGGGCCAAACTGATCGTGACCACGAATGCCGACAGGGCGCGCGGCGACCGGCTGGCGCGCGATCTCGGCATGGAACTCTTCAGCTTCCGGGGCCGTGCGGCTCCGGAATTTCTCGCGCCCGTTGACGCCCTGATGCGCGCAGACCAGAGCCCCCGTTCACCCGTGGTCATTGCGGATGTCTGGGACAATCCTGGCGGCGGTGTTGCCGGAGATTCAACAATTCTGCTTCAGCACGTGCTCGACCTGGATCTGAAAGGCGTTGCACTTGGCACGATCTGGGATCCGATGGCGGTGCGCCTGTGCTTTGCCGCCGGTGAAAGCGCTGAATTCGATCTCCGCTTCGGTGGCAAGACATCGGCCCACGCCGGACAGCCGATCGATGCGCGGGTTCGTGTGACCCGTCTGGTTGAAAATGCCGTCCAGAGTTTCGGTGCGTCCGTCGTTCCGCTTGGGAACAGCGCGGCGATCCGCATTGGTGACCTGGATATCGTCCTCAATTCCAACCGCTCGCAGGCGTTTTCTCCGGATCTCTTCACCAATCTCGGCATCGATCTGGACACCAAACGGATCCTTATCGTCAAGTCGACCAATCATTTCCACGGCGCATTTGCCCCGATCGCTGGAGAAATTCTTTATGCTGCAGTCGATGGGCCGTATCCTAGCGACCCGCGCCGGACTGCTTATACGCGTTTGAAACGCGAGATATGGCCGATGGCAGACAATCCCCATCACGAGGAACTCGTATGATTTTCCCGACCCTCGACACACCGTGCGTTCTGGTTGACCTGGACATTGCCGAGGCCAATATCCGCAAGTACCAGGCCCATTGCGACGGCAACGCCCTGAGGCTGCGCCCGCATATCAAGACCCACAAACTCCCGGGCCTGGCGAAGTATCAGGTTGCGCAGGGCGCCGTCGGCATCACCTGCCAGAAGGTCAGCGAAGCAGAGGCCATGATCGCCGAGGGCGGTATCGATGATGTCCTGATCACCTACAACATCCTTGGGGACACCAAGACCGCCCGCCTGCGTGCGCTGTCCGAAAAGGTCCGGCTCGCCGTTGTCGCGGACAATGACATGGTGGCCAATGGTCTCAGCCGGGCATTCGCCGACGCGGCAACACCGCTGAACGTGCTCGTCGAATGCAACACGGGCGCGGACCGGTGCGGCGTTGCAACGCCGGCCGCCGCCGCTGAACTGGCCCGCCTGATTGACCGCCTTCCCGGCCTTTCCTTCGGCGGCCTGATGACCTTTCCTCCTGTTGGACGGATGGAGGAGGCCGAGGCCTGGCTGATTGAGGCAAAAACCCTGATCGAGGCAACAGGACTGCAGGTAAACGTGATTTCCTCCGGCGGCTCGCCCGACATGTGGCGCGCGCATGGGAAGGGCCCCGTCACGGAACACCGCATCGGCACTTATGTCTATAACGACCGCTCGCTTGTCGCCCACGGGGCCTGCACCTGGCAGGATTGCGCACTCACGGTGCTGGCAACCGTTGTCTCGGTTCCCTCTTCGAACCATGCCATCGTCGACGCGGGATCGAAGGTTCTGACGACGGATCTTTTCGGCCAGGTCGGCCACGGGCACGTGCTCGGCCGCGAGGATCTGGCAATCGATCAGCTGAGCGAGGAACACGGACGCATCGTGTCCGATGGCCCGATCAACCTGAATGTCGGCGAGAGACTGCGGATTGTGCCCAATCACGCCTGCGTTGTTGCCAACATGCTGGACAAGGTCGAGGGTGTGCGCGGCACGAAGCTCGCCGGGCCGATGCCGGTCGCAGCGCGCGGCCAGGTCTGGTGATCCCGGCCCTGCTTCGACCGGTAAATCACGCGACTTTTCGAAAATCACAACAATGGAGACTTGAATGCCAATCGAACGTATCGGCGTGGAACGCACGGGAGCGGGCGGACAGAACCTTCCCTTTTCACCTGCCGTCAGGGCCGGCGATTTCGTGTTCATCTCGGGCCAGGTGGCCATGAAGGAAAACGGCGAGATCGAGCCCGGCGGGATCGAAGCCCAGACAAGACGGACGATGGACAACGTCATCGCCGTGCTGGATAAGGCCGGCTGTACGCTTGAGGATGTTGCCAAGGTCAATGTCTGGCTGGATGACACGCGG
>JBCDEN010000743.1:0-2277 GCA_039179715.1 Pseudomonadota bacterium | reverse complement strand
GTTGTCGGAGGCGGGCCTGCAGGTCTTGGCGTGGCACGCGTGCTGCGAGACCTCGGGATCCCGGATGTCTGGGTTCTGGAACGCGGACAGATCGGTGAAAGCTTCCGGCGCTGGCCTGTCGGCACACGGCTCCTGACACCGTCCTTTCCCGGCAATGTCTTCGGCGTGACCGACCTCAACGCGATCAGCTACGACAGTTCGCCGGGCTGGTCGATGAAATGCGAACATGCAGACGGAAAAACCTACGCGAAATATCTACAGATGGCCGCCGGCGCCTTCGGGCTGAACGTGCAATGCGGGATCGAGGTCTTTGACATCGAACCGTCAGGCGAGTGGTTCACGCTTCGCACAGATCGGGGACTGTTCCAGGCAGATTTCGTGATCTGGGCCTGCGGCCAGTTCGGTTCACCTTCCAAGGGCACGCTGAACGGGACCGAACACGGCAAACATTATGGAACCGTGCACCGCTGGAAAGATGTTCCCGGAGACGATGTGTTCGTCGTTGGCGGCTATGAAAGCGGAATAGATGCGGCGCTTGGCCTGGCACGTTCGCAAAAGCGTGTCACCGTGTTTGACGCTGCAGCGCCCTGGGATGACAAGGACAAGGATCCGAGCAGGGCCTTGTCGCCATACACGCAACAGCGGCTGAAAGCGGCGCTGAAGCGCGGCAACATCAAGCTTGAAGGCGGCGTTGAAGTCCTGTCGCTTGAGCGGGAGACGGACGGCATTCGCATCCTCGCCGCCGATGGCCGCAGCTGGCAGACACCGCATGCGCCCATTCTGGCAACCGGCTTCGGCAGTGGAACGGACGTGGTGTCGGAATGGTTCGACTATGCGGACGAAGGTGTTCCTTTGCTGACCGAACAGGATGAATCCACCGTCTTGCCCGGTCTGTTTCTGGTTGGGCCGGAAGTGTCGCACAGGGGGCATCTGTTCTGTTTCATCTACAAGTTCCGGCAACGTTTTGCTGTTGTGGCCAATGCCATCGCCGGACGGCTCGGGGCCGATACCTCCGCTCTGGAGATGTATCGCTACAACAACATGTACCTGGACGACCTGTCGTGTTGCGATGACGACAAGTGCCTGTGCTGAATACCGATCCCAGCGTCCTGTGAACATCTGAAACGCTTCATGGACGCCAGGCACTCCGACCTTTTCGATCCGCAGGAAGCATGCCACGACAGGGTGCCGGGGTTCGAACTGGATCACATCGACAAACGAACAGACGTTCACACGGATCTGCGCAGCTTTCGACCCGCGGCGGGCCTCGTCTGAACAACAATCTCGAATGAAGGACCAACTCCATGGCAATGACGGATTCGGGCCAACCGAGCCAGAGCGGCGTGAGCACCAGGTCAGGTCTGGGCGTGACCGCGCTTTTGATCGGTTCCATCCTGGCGGGCTCCGTCATCGGGGTTTCCAGCCCCGCTGCCGCTGACCTTCTGTCCTCTGGAACCGACCAGACGCTGCTGGTGCTCATTTCGCTCCTCTTCTTCGGCGTGCGGCTGCGCTCCGTTGCACTCGGTTTTGCCAACGTTCGTTTCATCACCCTGGCGTTGGCTGCAAACTACGTGATCGTGCCGTTGATCGGCCTGGCGATCGCATCCCTGTTCCTGAGCGGACAAACGCTGCTTTTCACCGGATTGATGATCTATTTCCTGGCGCCATGCACGGACTGGTTTCTCGGTTTCACCCACATGGCAAAAGGGAACACCGCGCTCGGAGCCGCGCTGCTGCCAATAAACATGGTCGTCCAGCTGCTGCTTTACCCGCTTTGGATCTGGGCGCTGGCGGGTAACACCGGCCTGGTCGATTCCGCTGCAATTCCCGAAACACTGTTGCATTGGTTCGTGGTGCCTTTTGTCGTCGCACAGATTGCACGTGCGGCGCTCGCCAGGCTTTTGCCGGCGCGGCAGTTCGATCGCCTGACCGACTGGGCGGACATCGCCGTCCCGATCGCGATGTCGGTGCTCATTCTGCAGATCTTCGCCGGCAACATTTCAACGCTTGCCGATCACGCCGCCACCGTCGGCGGCATCCTTTTCGCCATTTTCCTGTTTTTTGTTGCAACGACTGTGATGAGTGAAATTCTGAGGCGCGTGTTCCGCCTGGCGTACCCGGAACACGCGTTGCTGACGATGACCACGGCTGCACGTAACGCGCCGCTCATGCTGGCAGTAACGGCGATTGCGATACCCGGCCAACCCCTTGTCCTTGTCGCCCTGATTGTCGGAATGATCCTCGAGTTTCCACACCTGACCGTGTTGAAACAGTTCC
>JBCDEN010000806.1:0-1947 GCA_039179715.1 Pseudomonadota bacterium | reverse complement strand
GGCCGCCGAGATAGGCCCCTTCATGCTCATAGGTAAGATTGCCGCGCTCATCCGATGTCGTTGCGCGGATGATGGCGACATCCGGAACAATATTGGGAAAGTGCAGCCAGGTTTCGCCGCCAAGCTCAATTCTGGAGACGATCGGCTTTCCGGCCGCGGCCTCGTTCATGGCGCAGCCCTGGCGGATGGGGTCGACGAATGTGTCCAGCCCGACCTTGGTCATCACACCCGGGCGGCGCGCGGCCACGTCCCGGTGCATGTCGAACAGGATGCCGGAAGGTACGTTGTAGGCAGCCACGCGATTATCGACCAGCATCTGCCAGATATCCGGCATGGGAAGAGAAGAGGGACCAGAGGGATAGGAGCCCGCGATGATCGTCGACAGAAGGCCGTCCCTGGCGATGTGGTCGATCCCCTTGATCCCGTACATGTCGCCGGCAGCAATGGGGTGGATCGTCGTGAGGTTCCTCGGGTGCCCTTCCCTGTCGAACCTCTCGCCAATGGCGTGAAGAACCTTGTCGGGGCACCCGAGGCCGGAGGAAGAGGAAACCGTGACCACGGCATTGTCGGCTATTTTCGCGACGGCTTCTTCAACGGTGACAATCTTGGAAGACATGGTTCAGAACCCTCCGTAGTCGACACGCTCGGTCTTGCCGGACTGCGCGGCAAGGCGAACGGCATGGGCAACGGCCAGGGACTTGATGCCGTCGACGCCGTCAGCAGAGGGCGCGCCGGTTCCGCGGACAGCGTCGGTGAAGAGGCCGAGGGCGCGGTGATAGAGATTGTGGGTCTGGAACGGGATGTCGCTTTCGCCGCTGCCGTCAACGAGCCTGATCTCGCCGACCGGCTGCTGGGTCATGACATTGCGTGCGAAGATCGATCCTTCCGTCCCGTGAAACTCGATGCCGGTACCGGCGAACCGGTGGGTGAAGCTTTCATGGGTCTGCACCATCGTGCCGGACGGCATGGACCAGACAGACATGACACTGTCTTCAACGCCTTCGCCCATTCCGGATGTTCCGGCTTTCGCCACCACATCGACCGGGTCCTCTGAGAGGTGAAAGCGGATCGTGTCGGCATCGTGCACAACGATATCGGGGATGACGCCGCCGCCGGCGGCAGCATCATTGATGCGCCAGCCACGCAGGTGCTCGGGCAGGTTGACCGCATGAAAGACGCGGGCGCTCAGCACCGTGCCGATCCGGCCGGAAGAGATGAGGTCCCTTATTGCCAGATGCGAGCCGGCATTGCGCAAGTGATGATTGGTCGCGAAAACAACTCCCTTTTCACGCGCCGCTTTCACCATCTCGACCGCATCTTCAAGCGTCATCGCCAGAGGTTTTTCGCAAAGGACATGCTTGCCGGCAGCAATTGCGGCCATCGCCTGGGGATGGTGTTTTTCGTTCGTCGTGGAGATGTAAACAGCGTCGACCGCTTCATCTGCCAGCTGGGCGTCCAGATCGGTGAAGCTTTCGGGTATGGCGTTCTCCTGCGCGAAGGAGGCACCTCTTTCCGCGTTCGAGCTCAGAACCGAGCGAACCTCGGCCCCCTCCTGCGTGCGGATCGCATCAATGACATATCCGGATGCAATTCGACTCGCGCCGATCAGGGCCCAACGCATTCATACCTCCCGGGAATTCTATTTTGGAACGTTCCAATTTATTAAATGCATAAAACTTGGAACGTTCCAATTTGTCAAGTGAGGTTAGCGGAAAAAGTTGGCGTTCTGTTTTCCCAGAGGCCCAAATGCCCAGAGACCCAGAGGCTCAGGGGCGCGGCTCTATGTTCCCAAACGGATGTTTGGCGAGAGACTTCAAATCGAGGCGACGGCCTTGAGCGGTGGTTTCGGTGCGCGTGCGGCTCTTCGCGCGGTCTCGTCCGACAGGAGCCCCCTGGAGATCACGATCGCGATCGCGTGCTCCCGGGTCTTTGCGCCTAGCTTGCGTC